>JAGVJS010000012.1 GCA_020051025.1 Sphingobium sp.
CTGTGCGATCCGCACACGCGCGCCCCGCGCCATCAGCGCCTGCGCGACCTGCCGGCCCAGAAAGCCGCCGCCGCCGAAGATCGTTACCAGACTGTCCTTCATCACGCGCGTCCCATGTCCATGTCTAAGGGGAATGACTCTGCCCTTCCCCTTGCATCAGCCACTGCGCGCTGACAACCGGCTTTAGCCCAGCCAGCCCAGCAAATCGGCCAGCATCCACAGGCCGAGGGCCAGGAACAGCAATGCCGCGCCGACCTGAAGCGCGCGCATCGGCACCTTCTTGGCCAGAGCCTCACCGAACAGCACCGCGGGAACGTTGGCGACCATCATGCCCAACGTCGTGCCCATGGTGACGGCGATCAGATTGTCGAACCGCGCGCCCAGCGCTACGGTCGCGACCTGTGTCTTGTCGCCCATCTCGACCAGGAAGAAGGCGACCAACGTGGTGACGAACACGCCCGCTTTGGACGGAGCCTTGAGCGGCGCATCCTCGTCAATCTTGTCGGGCACCAGCGTCCAGGCCGCCATGGCGATGAAGGAGGCGGCGACGGCGTAACGGAACCAGTCCTGGGTCAGCACACCGGCGATCGAATGGCCGACCAGTGCGGCGAGGAAATGATTGGCCACCGTGGCGGCAAAGATGCCCATGATGATCGGCACCGGCTTGCGGAAGCGGGTGGCGAGCAGCATGGCGAGCAATTGCGTCTTGTCGCCCATTTCGGCGAGCGCGACCAGCGCGGCGGAGGTAAGGAGAGCTTCCATCGTCATGTTTCCGGGCCGGGCGAAGGTTAAGCAGACACAATGCCACCGCCACCTTCCGCCCGGCCGGACAGGAAAGTGCCGATGCCATTGGTCTCGCCCGATGCAGCCCTTGGCTGCTTCCCATACGCCATGGCCTCTCGACCAAATATGTTGACGCATGGCCCGTTCCGTCGGGAACGGCTGGCTACTCCCCAGATGACGAACGTGCCCCTACGGGAAGCTGCTACAGATAGCAAGCTTTGACGCGGCGGCTTTACGGCTTGCCCGCGCTTTGCTGCATACGCCGTTCGGCGAACCATTGTTGCAGCATCTGCGCGGTGCAGCCGGTGAAGCCGTTGCTGCCGAGCACTGAACAGCTATTGGGCAGATTCTGGCGCTGGGTCTGTTCCATCGTCGCGACCTGGCTGCCCCAGCCGGGACCGCCGGCAACCTCCGGCTTTTCACGCAGCTTCTTGGGGATGCGATAGCGTTCCGATTCGGGCTTGCGCGCGCAGACGACGATCTCGTCGCCCTTGCTCTGCGGGCAGGGATCGTCGCCATAGACCAGCAGGTTGATGATGCGTTCGGGCGGCGGCTCCGCCTGCGCGGCGGCGCCGCCGGGAAACAATGGCGCCAGCAGCAGGCCGATCAGAGGAAGCAGGACGGGGTGACGCATCGCAAAAATCCTTCATGTCCCCGTTGCTTCTGGCCACTGCTTCTGGCTTGTCACATGCCGGGCCTGCCCATGGCCCGGCGATTCATGATCGGGACGCCGCGAGCGCCCCGAACCCGTCCTTATTGCGGCGGTGCCGGCTCGGCCTCGGGCTGCTGCGCCGCCTTTTCTTCCGCCTTCACCCGCGCTTCGATCGCTTCGCTGTCCGAATCGATGGTGGACAGGCGCTTGGCGCGCTCGGCCGCGACCAGATCCTTCCAACTGGCACTATCCAGCGCCTGCCGCTCGGCCTTCGCCAGACGAGAGAGTTGCGCAAAGCAGCCGGTCGCGCCGCCGCTGCCCACGGGTGAGCAGCTTTCGGTGCCTTGCCGACCGACATATTCCATCGACCGCACCCGTTCACCCCAGGCCTGCTTGCTCGGCATATTCGGATCGCCACGCAGCGGTTCGGGAATACGATAACGTTCTTCCTCGCCTTTGCGCGCGCATACGACGATGTCGTCGCCGCCGCTCTGCGGGCAGGCATCATCGCCATAGACGATGACGATATTCACCTTCTCCGACGCTGGATCGGTCACGGCAGTCGGTGCGGCGGCGGGCTGAGCCAGCGCGGGGACGGACGTGCCCAGCATCAGCAAAGCTGCGATCATCGGGGTCTTCATCATCAATCCGTCCTTTTCAGATGCGCTTCGAAAGCGCGATGGCGGCCCGGCATCCCAAGCGGATGGCGCCCGACAAGAGGGGGTAGGCGGGGGCCTGTTCGGCGCCATGGGCGATGGCGGCCTCGCGATGCTCGACCTCCTCCGCCTGAAAATCCGCAATGGCGGTGGAGAGTTCCGGGTCTTCTTCGCCCAGAGCCTCCAGCTGGTCGGCATAATGTTTGTCGATCTCCGTTTCGACCGCGGCGGTGCAGGCCATCGCGGCCTTCGGCCCCATGGCGGCGGTGACGGCGCCCAGCGCGAAGCCGGCGACATGCCAGAAAGGCGACAGGATGGTCGGCCGCACGGCGCGCCGCGCGATCATCGCGTCGAACGCATCGCGATGCCGTTCTTCCTGAATCAACATGCCCGAAATCAGCCGGCCATAGGGATGGCGATCGCCCATCACCGCCAACTGCCCGGCATAGATGCGCACCGCGCCGAACTCACCCGCCTGATCGACCCGCACCATGGAGGCGCGATCGGCGTCGCTGAGCCGCTTGCCCGGCCGGGGGAAGTCCTTGGACGCGCTCATGCTTTCCTCGCTTTCAGCAGCAGCACCAAGATGGCGAGTGCGGCGGCGCTGGACAAGAGGCCGTTATAGCCCGCCATGGAAATGCCGGCCATCTTCCACGCAGCGACGTCGCAGCGGGTGATGGGGCTGGCCATGATCTGGTTCAGCATATCGGTCGCGCTGCCACCGGCGGGCGCGGTGGAACAGGTGGTCAGCCCTTCCCACCAGCCATATTCGACGCCGGCATGGAACAGGCCGATAAGGCCGCTGATGCCGACCGCGATGCCCGCAAAGCCCGCGAACAGCCCGCTGATGCAGGCCCGGCCGCGCGCCGCATAAGCGACCAGCGCCAGCGGAATGGCGGCAAAATGGGCATAACGCTGCCACCAGCACATTTCGCACGGATAGAGGCCGCCCAGATATTGAAAGGCATAGGCGCCGGCCAGCATGACGAGCGGCGCGAGCAGCGCCAGCGCGCGGGCTTTGGCAAGAGAGGGAGACAGGCTGTTCATATCCGTCGCTTAAACCCTCCCTATGCTTTCGTCATGCTGAACTTTGCGGGAAATGGGCGGGGGCGTGTCAGGGGAAATGGCCAGCGCATCATCCGGGCGTCCAGCGTCGCCTTCGCGATGGGGAAGGTGGGTGCGGCGGGGAGTGGGAGCGGGTTTGCAGGGTCACGACAGGGTCACGACAGGGTCGCATCGGCAAAGTTCACACCGTTGATCGGATATATTTCGGGGCGGATTTGCACGAAATGCGCCTGCAACGCCACGTCGATGCGCCGGTGATGCGCCACATGGGTCAGGCAGGGGTAACGCCTGGGTCATGACGACGCGCCATCTGGGTCACGGTTGCGCGTCACCGGCGCACCGGATCGGGCGGGAGCATGCGCTGATGCGATGAGGGCGGGCAGGGTCATCCAGCAGGATAGATCAGAGAAAATCCTATTAGAGCGGATTTCGATCAGTCTGGATCATATCCGCAAGAGCTGAAGTAATTGGCGCATTCGGCGGGTTGGAAGATGTCGACGAGTTTGCCGATGA
>JAGVJS010000293.1 GCA_020051025.1 Sphingobium sp.
CGGCGGAAATCATGGGATGCCGCGTCGTCCATCTGCGGGCGTCGCCCCGCCCGGCCGGGCCGCAGGACGGCAGCATCTATCGCTATGATCAGGACGCGCTGATGGCGGCGATCGCCGGTCGGCGGGCATAAGGAAGGCGCCATGGATCAGCTTTATCTTCTCGCGACCCTGGCGGGCACGCGGATTGCGGTCGAAACTGGCGAGGTGGAGGCGGTCGTTCGCCTGACCGACGTGTCGCCGGTGCCCGGCATGGGCGACCATATTGCCGGGCTTTCTGCTTTGCGCAGCCGAGTGCTGACCATCATCGATGTCGCAGCGCTGATTCGCGGGCAGGCCACCCCGTTGGAGCAACGCGGGCTGGCGATCATCGCCAATATCAGTGGTCATAGCTATGGCCTGATGGTCGATGGTGTATCGGATATCTGCCGTGTGCCAGAGGGGGCGTTGCCGCTCCGTGGTCAACTCGATCCGGCCTGGGCGCCCTATGCCCGCGCATTGGTGGAGCATGAAGGGCATCCCTGGCTGCTCGTCTCGCTCGCCGCTTTCATTGAGGGCGGGGCGCTCGCACAAGCCGCCTGATCCGAACATGCTTGTTTACCAAATCCTCGCCTTTGCTGGTTAAGCCCGACGCAACGGGACGCAAAAATCTAAGGGACGCTTCATGAAGAATTGTTTGGTGGTCGATGACTCGAAGGTCATTCGCAAGGTTGCTCGCCACATTCTCGAATCGCTCGATCTTACGGTCAGCGAGGCAGTGGATGGGCAGGACGCGCTGACCCAGTGCGAAGCGTCGCCGCCCGACGTCGTTCTGCTCGACTGGAACATGCCGGTCATGAGCGGCATGGAATTCCTCCAGGCGCTATCCAGCGCCAAGGTGGCGGCGCGCCCCAAGATCATTTTCTGTACCACCGAAAACGGCATCAGCCATATCAAGGCTGCGGTCGAGGCGGGCGCCGACGAATATGTCATGAAGCCGTTCGACCGGGAAACGCTGGAAAGCAAGCTGGCCATCGTTGGGGTCATCTAGCGGCCGCCAGGCCGCCGATTCAGGAGTACCGCCGACTTTTCGTTGATCCTTCCGCGCAGAAAGCCCCGTAATGACCGCGATGATGCCGATAATGACCAGCCATGGCGATGCACGCCCTGTCGTGCGCGCGCTGGTCGTCGACGATTCGGTCGTCGTGCGAACAGTGATCGAACGCATCCTCAATGCCGATTCGGGCTATAGCGTCGTCCACAAGACGAACAGCGCCGAACATGCGCTGGGCTATCTGGCCAATCATGTCGTCGATCTGGTGCTGCTGGACATTGAACTGCCCGGTCAGAGCGGGCTGGTCGCCCTGCCGCAGATTTTACGCGCCAACCCTTCGGTCAAGGTCGCGATCCTGTCTGGCAAATGCGAGGAAGGTAGTGCTGCGGCGATCGAGGCTCTGGCGCTGGGCGCCAGCGACATCGTGTCCAAACCGGGTAGCGGCAGCTTTGGCGAGCAATTTCCGCAGGCGCTGATCGGTCGTTTGAACCGGCTGTTCGGCGATCGCCCGGTGGCGCCGTCCCTGCCGCGCGTGACGCAACCGGGGGCCATCGATCCGGCCGGTGCGCCGCTTGCCTGCATTGGCATCGGTGCTTCGACCGGTGGCATCCACGCACTGGGTCAGCTGTTTCAGGGGCTGGCGGCACCGCTGGGCGTGCCGGTGCTGCTGACCCAACATCTGCCCGCCAGCTTCACCGTGTATTTCGCACAGCAGTTGTCGCGCATGACGAGCCTGAGGGTGAAAGTCGCGGAAACCGGCGACGTGCTGGCGCCAGACACCATCTATGTCGCGCCGGGCGACGCCAATATTCAGTTGCGCCGCAGTCTGCACGGCCGGGTGGTGATCCTGCTCAATCCTGAACGGACGCCGGCGGGCAACCTGCCGGGCGTAGACCCGATGTTTGCCAGTATGGCGGAGGTCTATGGGGCCGGCGCGGCGGGGATTGTGCTGACCGGCATGGGGCGTGACGGTACGCTGGGCGCGCGGGAGATCGTGGCGGCGGGCGGCTGGATCGTGGCGCAGGATGAGGCGAGCAGCGTCGTGTGGGGAATGCCGGGGTCGGTCGCCGGTGCTGGGCTGACATGCGGTGTGATGGAACCGCTGGCGATCATGCATTTCGTCGCGCGTCGCGGCAAGGTAGCCGCCTGATGCCGTTGTCTCCCGCCGGAACTGCCGTTTTTCAGGGGGCTGCGCGTATCCTGTCCGGTTTGCTGGAAGCGCGCACCGGTCAGATACTGTCGGAAGGTCGCGCCTGGCGCATGGAAACGGCGCTGCGCCCGGTCCTGCGCGTCCATGGTTTGCAGACGATCGACGATCTGGCTGCGCAATTGCTGCGTAAGCAGGATCCGCGACTGGACGAGGATGTGGTCAACGCACTGCTCAACAATGAGAGCAGCTTTTTCCGCGATCTCCAGATTTTCGACATGATCCATCGCCAGATCCTGCCTCGCATACAGGAAGAGCGGGGAGAGCGGACGCTGCGTATATGGAGCGCGGGTTGTTCGACCGGGCAGGAGGCCTATTCACTGGCGATCCGCCTGTGCAATGATGCCGAACGCTGGCAGGGCTGGCGGATCGAGATATTGGCGACCGATATTTCCACCGCCGCGATCGAGCAGGCGCGGTCCGGCATCTTTTCGCAGATGGATGTGCAGCGCGGCCTGGCGGTCGGCGACCTCATCAAATGGTTCGAACCGCATGGCGAAGATTGGCGCGCCAACAGCGTATTGCGCCGGATGATCGATTTTCGCCGTGACAATCTGTTCGACGCGCGCGCGCCGTCGGGCGAATATGATCTGCTATTATGCCGCAACGTGCTGCTTTATTTCACGCCGGCGCGGCGCGGTGACGTGTTGCAACTGCTTGCCCGGCATAGCCATGCTGGATCGGTACTGCTGCTGGGCGCGGGTGAAACGGTGATTGGACAGGGCGATGATTTCCTGCCTCATCCTGATTTTCGGGGCGGCTACGCGCCCAAGGCCCTGGCCTCCGATCGCGCGGGCCGGCCGGTGCGACGCGCGGGCTGACGCGACTTCATCGGCATTAACCCTGCTTGATTGCTGTGCTGGTCTCGGCCATGGTCGGTTGCAGGCCGCCACGGGGGCGGGCCGGAAGGGTGCGATGATCGAACCGCTGCAAGTGACAGGTCTTTTTCGATGACCGACATGCCGATGATCGATACACCGTCGCCCAATTTCGACGACCGCAGCTTGCCGATCACGATGCTGGTGTTGCATTATACCGGCATGCCCGATGCGGCGAGCGCCATCAACTGGCTGGCGAACCCGGAATCGAAGGTCTCGGCCCATTATGTCGTGACCGAGGACGGGCAGGTCATCCGCATGGTCGATGAAGCCAGGCGGGCCTGGCATGCGGGTCGATCGCATTGGCGCGGCGTGGACGACGTGAACTCCGCCAGCATCGGCATAGAGATCGTCAATCCCGGTCATGAATGGGGCTATCGTCCTTTCCCGGAAACCCAGATGGGATCGTTGATCCCGCTGGTCCATGCCATCGTCCAGCGGCACAGGATTACGCGCGGCAACATCGTCGGCCACAGCGACATTGCGCCGGCGCGCAAACAGGATCCGGGCGAACTCTTCCCCTGGGGGCAACTGGCGCGGCTGCGGCTGGCGCTGCCGCGTCCGACCAAGAATTTGCTGGATCCGCACTGGACCGACAGCGGTTTCATGCTGGCGCTGGAGCGGTTCGGCTATGACATTGCCGATGCCAAGGCGGCGGTCGTAGCCTTTCAGCGTCGCTTCCGGCCGGAACTGATCGATGGTGTCATTTGTGGCGAATGTCGCGCCATCCTGCTCGCCTTGCTGTTGCCCAAGCCGCGTGGTGATGAATAAGCAGGATGACGGGGCCGGAAAATCGGTCTAAGGCCCGTCCCGCCAGAGGGCCGGGCGGCCGCGGCGTGGCGGGTAACTTCCACGGCGAGGAAAGTCCGGGCTCCACGAAATGACGGTGCCGGTTAACGACCGGCTGGAGTGATCCAAGGGACAGTGCAACAGAAAGCAGGTCGCTACAGCTTCGGCTAAGCGAAATTGAAAGGGTGCGGTAAGAGCGCACCGCGTCTGCGGCAACGCAAGGCGGCACGGTAAACCCCACCGGGAGCAAGACCGAATAGGGGCGGCGCGCAGTTTCGACTGCTAGGTCTGTTTCGACCGAGATCGCCCGGGTTGGTTGCTTGAGGAACGGAGCAATTCGTTCCCTAGAGGAATGGTCGCCCATCCCCGGCAACGGGGAGGACAGAACCCGGCTTACAGGCCCTCTGGCATTTTCCGCTGCAAAATCGGCGGCTGGGCTGGCTTTCCGGTCGCACCTTCCCTAATTCGGGGGCATGGCAAGAAATAGCCGATCCAATGACTGGGGTTTTCCCCGCTGGCGTGCCTATGGCGCAACGCGTGAAGCGCAGCGCGTGCGTATGTGCGACCGCTATGGCTGCGACCAGCCGGGCGACTGCCCCGCACCCAAATCCCCCAACAGCCCCGAGCGCTGGTATTTCTGCCCAGAACATGCTGGCGAATATAATCGCAATTGGGACTATTTTCAGGGACTGGACGACGAAGAGCGCGCGTCGCGGGAAAAGGCCGAGCGGCGCGATGCCGGTGGGTATCAATCCAGCGCCTATCATGGCTGGGGCGGGCCGGGCGACGGCAGCCGGTCGCGAGACGAACTGCATGCGCTCAAGGCATTGGAACTGGAGGATGATGCCGGTTTCGATGCGGTGAAGAAGAGCTGGCGCCGGCTGGCAAAGGAATATCATCCCGACGTCAAGCCGGGCGACAGCGAGGCGGCTATCCGTTTTCAGGCGATCCAGGCCGCCTATGAAGTGCTGCGCGCGGCGGAGGAGCGGCGAACCTGGAAGCCGCGGGGAGCGGCAGATTGAAGGGTCAGGTCCAATCCAACTGGTCCCAAGTGGTGCTGGTGTGCCGGAAATGTTCCAAGAAACTGGACGGTGGATTCGGGCAGGGGGGTGACGAACGACTGGCCAAGGCGCTGCGCAAGCACCTGTCGCTGAAGAAGGGACGCAAGGCGGCGGCCGGCGTCGTGGAAGTCAATTGCCTGGGCGTCTGCCCCAAAGGCGCCGTAACGGTCGTGGATGGCGCCGCCAGTCGTGAATGGCTGCTGGTCCGGCCGGGGGCTGATCTGGACGAACTGACCGACGCGCTGGGGTTGAATACGGCGCGCCATCCTTAATATTATTCTTACCAATCGTGCCTAATCGGAGGGAATGCCTCTTTTTGCATCTCTTCGACATGCTCGGCTTCTGGCTGCGCAATGCGTTCTGATATTGTTCGGCCTGGTCGGCCTTTACGCCGCCCCGCCTGCCAGCGGCCGCATGCTGCTATTGCCCCTGACCGATGACGCCGGATCCTTGGTCGCGCCTGTCGCCGTAGCGGCGGGCGCGCGGCTGGTAGCCAAAGGGCCATGGCCCGGTTCGCTTCTGGTCGAAGGCCGGCGGGACCAGTTGGCGCCTGCGTTGCTGCGGCGCGGCGTTATTGCTGTGTCGGCGCAGATGGGCGGTTGCGGAGAGCCAGCCTGATGACCGCGATGACTAGTCTGGACCGGCTGCGATTGCAGGGACTGCGCATATTGTTGTTCGCCAACTGGTGGTGGACCGTGGCGATCGGTCTGGGCGGCCTGTTTCTTGGCATGCCGCATGGCGGTCGCGCTCTGTTTCTGTCCGCACTTGTCAATGTGCTGCCTACCATTCAGGTGATGCGCCAGCGCGAAGGACTGGAAACCCGACTGATCGTGGGTACGCTGGCCGCGGTTCAGCCAGCGATCGGCCTCTACCTCCTGTCCGGCCATCGTTGGCAGATGGACGGCCATATGTTCTTTTTCGTGGCGCTGGCTGGTCTGGCGCTATTGTATGACTGGCGGCCGATCATATTGGCCGCCGCCCTGACGGCGGTGCATCACCTCATTCTCAATTTCATTCTGCCGGCCTGGGTGTTTCCGGATCAGGCGAATGTCGGCCGGGTGGCGATCCATGCCGTAGCGGTCGTGTTGCAGGCGGCGATACTTTGCTTTCTGACCGTTCGGCTACGGGCGATGCTGCTGGCGCTCGATGGCCATGTGGTGCAGGCGGGCGCGCTGGCGCAGGAAGCGGAAAAGGGGCGTGATGCCGCCGAAGCGGCTATGATTGCCAGCCGGGACATGGACGTGCGCGCTGCGCAATTGCGTGGCCAGCAGGAGGCCGAAAAGGCCCGAATGGCACAGGAGCGACGGTCCGCGACACTGTCGCTGGTGCAGGATTTCAGACAATCGGTGTCGGAAATCGTTGGATCGGTCGGTGCAGCGGCGCAGGAACTGGACGACTCCGCACGGCAACTCAACCAATTGGCCCAGCGTGCCAGCGCGGGGACTGAAGAAACGGTGGCGATTGCCGAGCAATCGTCCGCCAATGCCGCGATGCTGGCGCGCCGGATCGACCAGTTGTCGGAATCGATCGCGGCGATCGCTTCGGCGTCGCATCAGCAGGCGGTGCTGGGTGGTGAGGCGCAGCGCGTATCCACCACCGGGCATCAGGCTGTGCATGAATTGGAAGGCCGGACCACATCCATCACCAGTTTCGCCGATTCGATCACCGAGATTGCCGCACGCACCAACCTGCTGGCGCTGAATGCCACGATCGAAGCGGCGAGAGCCGGAGAGGTCGGCCGGGGTTTCGCCGTCGTGGCGGGGGAGGTCAAACAACTGGCTGGACAGGCCGCCAATGCGACCGGTGAGATCCATGCCCTGGCCTGGTCGGCGCGAGAAGGTGCGGGCGTGGCGCGGGAAGCCTTGTCAGAGGTAGCAGGCGTGGTGGAGCAACTGGCCGGCGCAGCAGATGAAATTCAGCGAGCCGTCGCCGATCAGCGGGACGCCACCAGTGCAATTGGGGAATCGGCGCGGGATACGGCAATGGATGCCGCCAGCATGACCCGGCAAATGGGGGACGTAGCCGACGTGGCGCGTGACACGGAAAGTCTGTCCGGCCGGGTATCCAGCGCGGCGTCCAGCCTGTCGCAGACGGCGCAGATATTGCAGCGGGCGGCGGACCAGTTCGTCACGCAACTCGAAGCGGCCTGACCATGCCTATGTCGCCCGTCGCTGGGCACAAAAAAAGGGCCGGCTGCTTTTATAGGCAGCCGGCCCTTTTTTACAGGTTTATCAGGCCGGCTGGTCGGCGCGACTGGCGCCTTCGCCGTCCAGATTCTGGGCGGCGAAGTCCCAGTTGATCGCTTCCTTCAGCAGCTTTTCGGCATAAGCCGGACGCAGGTTGCGATAATCGATATAATAGGCATGTTCCCACACATCGAGGATCAGCAGCGGGGCGTGGCCTTCATGCGCGACGGGGGTGTCGGCGTCATGATAGCTGGTCACTTCCAGCTTGCCATCCTTCAGGATCAGCGCGGCCCAGCCGCTGGCGAAATGGCCGACGGCTTCTGCCTTGAGCTTTTCGATCAGCGCGTCGACCGAACCGAAGGCTTCCTCGATCTTGGCGAGCAGTTCGCCGGTCGGGGCGGTCTTCACCGGCGACAGCGACTTCCAGTAGAAAGTGTGGTTCCAGATCTGGCCGACCTGGTTGAACAGGCCGCCTTTGGACGACTTGATCAGTTCGACCAGCGACTTGCCCTGAAGCGATGCGTCGGCGGCGACCAGTTCATTGGCCTTCACGACATAAGCATTGTGGTGCTTGCCATGATGGAAATCGAAGGTTTCGACCGACAGGATATCGCCGAAAGCGTCCTTGGCGTAGGGAAGGTCAGGCAGAACAAAGGCCATGGCGGAACTCCTCGGGTTCGTTATGGGGCGGCCGCGCAAGACGAGGGCGCGGCCGTTCGATCATATGGTCCATGCGGGGCGTGGACGCCTCCGTCGCTTCCCATATGCGCACCCAACGCCCAAGAAAACCAATATGTGCCTATTGCGAAACGATTGCAGAAATCGGACGATTTCCAGGGTATTTAAAGGCTTATACTTAGCCTTGCGGTGGTGTCGTCTCACCCACTTCGTCACTGTCCAGGCCGTCGCCCAGGGACAGGCCGTGGCGCATCAGCATCGGGATGTTTGCCGCAGCAAAAACCACCGATACGATGGTCACGCCCCAAACCTTGACTGCCAGCCAGGTGTCGAACGTCATCGTCCGGCGCATCGCTTCATTCGCGACCGCCATGGCAACGAAGAAAAGCGCCCAGTTGCGCGATAACTTCAGCCAACCCTCATGCGTCAGTCCGTCATAGGCAGCCTGGAGCAGATATTTGAGCAGCGGCTTGCCGCGCAGCAGGCCGGCGAACAGCATGATGGCGAAGAAGCTGTAGATGATCGTCGGCTTGATCTGGATGAAGCTCTGGTCATGGAAATAGATGGTCAGGCCGCCGAAGAAGAGGATCAGCAGGGCCGACAGCCAGAGCATGGGGGATACGCGACCCAGCTTAACCTTCGAGACGATGACCGCGATGACGATGGCGGCCATGAAGGCGGCGGTGCCGAAGGTCATGGCGGTGATCGGATTGCCTGCGCCCCAAATCCAGCCCGCCCCCTTGTAGGTCAGAAAGAAGACCAGCAGCGGCCCGAAATCGAGCGCCAGCGACAGGGTGCCGTTATGCGCGGGAGCGGTTTTGGACGTGGTCATATCTTATCCTTCGTCATTCCCGCGAAGGCGGGAATCCATCTCCTGCCTTAGCCCCAGCCGCGAGGTTGGGAGATGGATCCCCGCCTGCGCGGGGATGACGGTAAAGAGGGGATGGTGGGAGCAACCTATCTCACCGCGCATAGGCCGTCCCCGCAATGGCGCGCGCCATGTCGCCCGGATCGAAGGGGCGCAGATCCTCGATCTTTTCACCCACGCCGATGGCATGGATGGGCAGGCGGAACTTCTCGGCCGCGGCGACGAGCACGCCACCGCGCGCGGTGCCGTCCAGCTTGGTCATGACCAGGCCCGTCACCTGCGCGGTTTCCTTGAAGACTTCGATCTGGTTCAACGCATTCTGTCCCGTGGTGGCATCCAGCACCAGCACAACGTCGTGCGGAGCGGCCGGGTTCAATCGGCCCAGCACACGGCGCACCTTGGCCAGTTCGTCCATCAGTTCGGTCTTGTTCTGAAGCCGGCCCGCCGTGTCGACGATCAGCACGTCGATGCCGGTTTCGGTCGCTTGGCGGACCGCGTCGAACACGATGCCGGCCGCGTCGCCGCCTTCCTTGCCCGCGACGATGGGAATGCCGAGGCGTTCGGCCCACACTTTCAGCTGGCCGATGGCCGCGGCGCGGAACGTGTCGCCAGCCGCCAGCATCACGCCATAATCCTGCTCCAGGAAATTATTGGCCAGCTTCGCGATGGTGGTCGTCTTGCCCGAACCATTGACGCCGATCACCAAAATGACCTGCGGACGGGGGAAGGCTTCGATCTCCAGCGGGCGGGCGACCGGGGCGAGGGTCTTCTCGATTTCCTCCGCGATGATCTCGCGCAGATATTCCTCGGTCAGTTCCTTGTTGTAGCGCCCTTCGGCCAGCCGGTCGCGCACGCGCGCGGCCATGGCGGGGCCAAGATCGCTGACGATCAGCGCTTCCTCAATCTCGTCGAGGGTCTGCGCGTCGAGCGCGGCCTTGGAGAAAAGGCCGGTGAGATTGTCGCCGAGCCTGTCGGACGTGCGCTTCAATCCGCCGAAGAGGCGGTCGCGCCAGCTGGTGCCGGTATCAGTCATTATGCTGCCTCTTGCGCGATCAGAGAGCCATTCTCAAGGCCCGTGATGGTGGCGCTGACGATGGAGGAAGGGGCTTGTGCCGATGCGAAGCGCACCGGAGCGAAATTTTCGGCGTGGCCGGTGAGTTCGCTGCGTTCGACCAGCACCGATTGCGTCGTGCCGATC
>JAGVJS010000071.1 GCA_020051025.1 Sphingobium sp.
CGACGATCGCGTCGGCGCCCGGCCGGGTCCAGTCGCCCGGATCGACATGCAGGCCGACATTGAGATAGCCCGCTTGCTGCGCTTCCAGCGCCGGCCCGATCTCGTCCGCCGTGGTCGGTTCGGCGTCGCCGAAATAGGGCGCGCGGAACAGGCGCATCGCATGGCCGGTATAGGCCTCGACCAGACGCTGGGTGCTGTTGAGTTCCAGCGATACGCCCCTGTCCCACACCTGCGCCAGATTGGGATGGGTATAGCTGTGATTGCCGATCTCGCTGCCTTGCGCCACGATCTGGCGCAGCAGGCCGGGATGCATCATCGCATTTTCGCCGATGACGAAGAAGGTCGCGGGCACATGTGCCTTGCGCAGGATGCTGAGGATCGGGGGAGTCCAGGTCGGGTCCGGGCCATCGTCGAAAGTCAGCGCCACTTCATGCGGGCGATAGCCGGTGCGGCGGATGACATAAGGGGTGGGCAGGCTGGCGAAATGCTCGTCGGTGATCAGGCCTGCGGTGCGACCCGATCCCATGGCGATCGTGCGGTGGCCGATGGTCGGTACATCGTCGATCCGCAATATCTCGCCATTGCCCTCGACATCGACCGAGTTGAAGCTGGTCAGCTGGCCCATGGCGACAGGCGGCACGGCATCGCGCTGCCTGAGCGCAGACCAGAAGCCGGGATCTTCCGACCCCAGCCGCCACAGCGCAATGCCGCCGGTGCCGGCCAGCCGCGCGGCGCGTATCTGGTTCCAGCCGCTCGCCGCATCCAGCATCCAGACATGGTGCACCCGCCCGTCCTGCTGATAGTCGAAGCTGGCATTGCCCGATGCCGGGTCGAAACGGATCGTCGCGCCGCTGTCATGGGCGGACAGCCAGGCATCTTCGATCGACAGCGTGTCGGCGCTGGTCGCGCCATCGGTCCAGTCATAGGCATAATTGCCGATGGCAACGATCGTCTTGGCGGCCGGCACGACTTTCAGCGCCGCGCGCAGCCGCTGCACGAACCAGGGCTGGGCGGCGATCGGGCCGGCCGTGTCGCCGATATAATGCTGGTCATAATCCATCAGGAACAGCCGGTCGGCCAGCTGCCCGTAACGGGCGAGGTTCCAGCTGTTGTCGTCCACCGGCACGGTCAGCGTCAGCAACAGATTCCGGTCATGCAGCATCGGCGCAGCCTGTCGCAGGAAGGACAGATAGTCGCGCTGCGCCACTGGCGGCAGTGCCTCGAAATCGAAGACAACGCCGCTGGCGTGCCGGGCCTTCAGCGCCGGCACAAGCTGATGGAGGAAGGCCGTGCGGGCGCGGCGATCATGCAGCAGGGCGGCGGTTCCGCTGCCGTCCCAGGCCCCGTCGGCGACATTCTGGACAACTGGCAATATCTTGGGACGGCGATGCGCCGCGCGCATGATCGCAGCGAAGCTGGCATCGGTTGTGACCTGCAAGCGGTGGGCGGGGCCGGTGACGGAGAGGAGGGCGGGCGCGATCCAGTCGATATGATTGACATGCTGGCGCAGGGCGGCGCGGCTGGCATCGTCCCAGGGTACGTAGAAGGCGGCGGCGATGGGGTGGGTAGCGCTGGTCGCACCGCCATGGGGCAGCCATCCGGCAAAGCTCGCGCGCAGGTTGGCACTCAGATGGCCAAGCTTTTGGCCGATGCCCTCGGCGCGGGGCCGCTCCATGCGTAGTGGTACGGCTGGCGGAACGGGAACGTCGACAATCGTAACGGCGAAGGCGACCGCTGCCAGCAGTATGGCAAACAGCATCAGGAATAGCGCGGGCAAGGTGAAGCGGCGGCGACGCCCGCTGGCATCGTAGAAGATCGGCCTTTGCATCGTCCACCCGAGCTATGGAGAGGCGGCGCAACAGGGGAAACGCCGCCTCTCACTGCACGGTCGAGGAAAATGACCGCAGCCGTGGATAGGATAGCCCGGGCGTCAGCAGGATGAGCGCGGCATTACGGTTTCGTCATGAGGCATCGGGCGCAGGCTAGGCCGCTGCGTTCGGCATCGGCCGCGGCGCTCCAGAGCGTTTTCTCAGCAGATGGAATCATCTGCTGACTCGGAGCCGTAAGGCCAGCGCAGCTAAAACGCGGTAAAACAAGGATTTAGAGCATCCGAGCCGATGCAATCGGGTCGGAATATGCTCTGGCGCAACGATAACAAGCGTTGACCGCAGCCTTTGCGGAAACCGATGGATCAACACTCAGCCTAGTTGGGAATCCTCAATGTCGATCCGACCTGACTTCGTCATGCTGTGTCTTCAGCTATGGTGCCCGACCCGCAGATTCGGAAATGATAATGGATAAGGGAATATCGACGGTCTTCACCGAAGGCCGACCTTCGATGTGGTTTATCAAACTCGTCGTGGCTTGCCGCGCCATGTCCCCAAATGGCCGCACCACTGTGGTCAATGCCGGCGTCAGCATATCTGCAAGGACGCTGCCATCGAAGCCTACTACCGACAGGTCTGCGGGAACATGAATGCCTAGCGCGCTCGTTACCTTCAATACGGCCGCCGCCATATTGTCGTTGGCTGCAAATACCGCGGTCGGGCGAGGGGAGAGCGCCAGCAATTGTCTCGCAGCCTTCAAGCCGGAATCGAAACTATAGTCGCCTTCAAATTCGCCGACCAGGGAAGCGCCGGCCTCGTTCAAAGCGTCGATGAATCCGCCGCGACGTTCAATGGCGGACGTCATCGTCCGAGGTCCGTTTATTATCGCAATCTGCCTGTGCCCGAGGGATAGGAGGAAGCGGGCCACATCTGCCGCGGCTGCTCGTTCTCGCGACAGGATCACATCGATATAACCGTCTATGGGAACCGATGACACGGCGACGGCGGGAACACCCTCCTTGTCCAGCATGTCGGCAAGGCCTTTGATCCCGGAAACCGGCGGCAAGATGATCAACCCGTCGACGCGGGAGCGCCGCACGAAATTCACGATATCCCTCGTGGCGTCGGGGCTGCTTGCAGCAACCGGGTGCACGATCATCTCATAGCCATGCTTTACGGCTTCCTCGACAATGCCACGTTGAACCGTGTCGAGGACGAGCGCATTGCGATCATTATGGATCATCGCAATGAGGAATGACCTTCTCATCGCCAAAGCTCTCGCCTGGATGCTTGGTCGGAAATTGAGTCTGTCTATTTCCTTTTGAATCCGTTCTCGGGTCGTTGCGTTCACTTTTGGCGAGAGATTCAATACGCGTGAGACAGTTCGGATGGATACGCCCGCCGCCGCGGCGACATCCGCGATTGTCGGTTCACATCCTTGCTGCTCTGCCATTTTTTAAGACCCGTTCACGCTAATCCCAAAAGGTAGCAGGACTGGGATCGGAAATGGAAGTCCAATCGCTCCGCAGGGCGCGGCGGCTCCTGAGGCTCAGGACATATGGATGTGAGAGGTGCGGCGTGATTCAGGCTCCGTACATGGATTTATTTCTTTGTGCGAACGGCATAAACCTGATTGTTGCCATCCATGTTGGAACGGAAGATCATCCACTTACCATCCGGTGTGAACGTGATGTTCGGTTCCAGTCGATAGTCGTGGCGGCGCATGTCGACAATCTTCTCCGCATCCAGCGTCCCGGGGGCGATCAGATCGGCAGCGTTGTCCGCGTGAATGCCCGCCACGTCGGGGATCGCCCTGGGCGTGAAGAGGTAGAGATATTTGCCGTCGGGCGCATGGGCGACCATCTCGCTGTCGCCGCCGTCTCCCGAGAAGCGCTGCATGTCGGGCGTCTGGTTATAATGGACCGACCACATGTTGCGATCGACATGATACCAGTGTCGCTTGCCGGTCGCGATTTCATAGCCCGCCAGCCAGAACACCTCGCCGCGCGGCGTCTGGAGATCGTACCAGATCCATTTGCCGTCGGGTGAGAAGAATTCATGCCCGGCGATTTCCATATTCATCGTGCGCTTATGCACCTGCTGCTGATTGCTGCCGTCGGTGCGAATGGTCCAGATGCGGTCTACCTTGTGCCACGGACCTTCGTGGCAATACATGATGAGGCCGGCGTCGGTGGGCGAGAACTGGACATGGTTGAGCCAGTCGGTGGAGGCCACTACCACCTTCCGCTCGCCGGTTTGGATGTCGATGGTGAATATCTCCATCGGTATCTTCGCCTCCAGTCGCTCATTGAGGCGCACTTCCTTCGCCTCGGCAAAGCTGAGCGGCTTGCCGTCCGGGCCGTTTGCGGCATAATTGGCCTGGCCGAACTGTTGCTTGATTTCAGGCGCCTTGCCCTTGGCCGTGCCATCGGGCTGAAGCGGCTTGTCGCTCGCTGCCCATTGACCGAGCAGCAGCGTCTCGTCGGCGTTGATCGACCCGATCGAACCCTTGGCCAGAGTCGCGATCTTGCGGATCTTGCCGCTGTCGATGTCTGCGGCGAAGATGGTGGTTGCCCCCGCCCCGTCGTTACGGCCATGGCTGGCATAATAGACGCTGCGCGTCTTGCGGCCGGTGAAGAGCAGTTGCAGCTCCGCGCCCTTGACCAGCGGCCTGATGCTCCAGTCCGCCAGGGTCACGACACTGATCCCCTGCGGCGTCGATATGACCATCTTGTCGCCCTGCGGCGTATAGCTGTTCTGGTGGAAATAGAGGCTGGCCGCGCCGCCGGGCTGGTCCGTGATCTGGACGATCTCATGCCCGGTCAGGGCGTCGGTCCATTGCTTTACCGGCCTGGCGGATAGGCTGCTGCCCCAGGCCAGTGCCAGCAACGCCAGCGCCGAAATGCCGCTCTTCATATCTCTCATCCTTCTCTTCAGCCCTGCACCGGCAGCGCATCGGGGATGAGCGCCAGATTCTCGATCGCTGCAAGCCCCCATTGGGCGGCCGCATTGGTGGATACGTCCGGCCATTCGACCGTCGGTGCGATGACCTTCGCCCCTGTCAAGGTGACACGCGGATCGCCCTTCGACAGACCCTGTCCCGCCTCACCGGACAGGAATTCGTCCCACGCCCGGCGCGCCATGGCGGCGTCCCCCGTTTCACGCGCGAGATAGGCGGTCAGGCGCGAATGACCCTCCTTCAGGTTGCGCCCCTTGTAAGGCTCATGGAATTCCGCCTCCCACTCCGCCTTGGGTGCGTTGAACCAGCGGCAATAATCGAGCCATGCCTTGCGATAATGCGGCACGTCGAGCAACTGGAGCAGTTCCGCATTTACCTCCAGCGCGCCGAACACGGCATTGAGATGCGACAGGCTGATCTTGTCTCCGCTCCCCATGAAACGCCCGGTTGCCAGATCATAGGGTGCGCTGCCCGCCAGCCAGCCGCGCTTCAACCGGCCGATACTGTCCATGCCCGCCATCAGCCGATCGCGCCATTTCCGATTGCCCGTCCGCTCCCATTCGGTGAGCCAGGCCGAAGCGACCGAACACCACATGGTGCCGAAACTGAGGTCGATCACGCCGTCGGGCAACGGATCACGCTCTGCGCCCGGCACCTTTCGGCCGATTTCGACATGGCGGAGGGCCTGATCGGAATCGAGCAGGTCGCGCATCAGATCGCCGACCCGCTCGTCCGCGGTCAGATAGTAGAAGATGCGGCGATAGATGGCGTTGCTGACGCGCGGCTGCTTGCTGCTGTCGCTCCAATGCTGGACGCCATGGCGGGTGCCCAGCCCCTTGAAGCGGCCCATATGATAGACGTCGACTTCGCCGGTATGGCGCGTCATCGCTTCGGCAAAGCGGAACAGCTTCGGATCGCCGGACCGAAGGACGCTGAGCCACAGCCACAGGTCGGGCGACAATTCGCTATTGTCCCAGGCATAGCCGCCAATGTCGTAGCGCCATTGATGCCGGTCGAAATCATAGGTGTGCATGACATCGCCATGGTTCCAGAAGCCATACCAGCGGCGGCGATCCACCTCGCCTTCATAGAAGGCGGCGAGGTTGCTGATCTGGTCCTCGATCCGCGCCTTCATGGGCGAAGAATGATCGGGCAGACCCCAGGGGCCGAAGACGCCGGCCATATGGATGCGCTCGGGCGTCGCCATCAGTTGCGGCGGTACGGCATTAGCCTGCGCCATCGCGGAAAGGCGCTCGGCCTC
>JAGVJS010000093.1 GCA_020051025.1 Sphingobium sp.
ATCGCCAGCGCCTTCTTGCGCTCGGCCGGCACCGACAAATGGGTCATCGCCGCGGGATGGCTGGCCAGCGTCTCCGTGCCGCCGAGACTCACTGCAAGCTTGGCGATCTTGAGTGCATCGAGGAAGGCGAAGGCCTCCGCCTCCCCACCCTTGAGATAGAGCGAGAAGGTCGATCCCGCGCCGGTGCAGTGCCGGCGATAGATATCGGCCTGCCGCTCTGTTTCCGGGAAGCCCAGATAGACGACCTTCTCCACCTGCGGCTGGTCCTTCAGCCAGGTACAGACCTTCTGCGCATTCTCGCCCGCACGGCTCATCCGCAATTCCAGCGTTTCCAGACTGCGCAGCAGCATCCAGGCGCTATGCGGGTCGAGAATTGTGCCGATCGTGTTACGCATCAGGCGAATATTGTTGATGAGGGCATTGCTACCCAGCACCCCGCCCGCGACCAGATCGCTATGCCCGCCGGCATATTTGGTGAGGCTGTAGATGACCAGGTCCGCGCCATGGGCGATCGGCTTGTGCCACAGGGGGCCAAGGAAGGTATTGTCGATCGCGATCGGGGGGACATGGTCTTCGCCCGCAAACAACGAGTCGCGCCGCGCGACAACCGCTTCCAGATCGACCAGCACATTGGTCGGATTGGCGGGGCTTTCCAGATAAAGCAGGGCGATGCGGCCCAGCCCCCTGGCCTTTTCGATCACCGCGCCAATCTCATCCTCGGTCGCGCCGGCCGGGAAATCGAGCCACTGCACACCGAACTTGCCGAGAATGCGGCCGATCAGCGATTCGGTCGCGGCATAGAGCGGTGCCGAATGCACAATGACGTCGCCCGGCTGGACCAAAGCCAGCAGGGTGGTGGCGATGGCCGACATGCCGCTGGAAAAGAGCAGCGCGTCTTCCGCTTCCTCCCATACCGACAGACGATCCTCGCAAATCTCCTGATTGGGACCGTTGAAGCGGGAATAGACGAGGCCCTCCGCGCCGCCCGGCCGAATCCCGGTCACACCCTCGAAATGGCGCTTGCCCGCCGCTGCGCTTTCAAAGGCGAAGGTTGAGGTGAGGAAGATGGGCGGCTTGAGCGAGCCTTCCGACAGAGTCGGGTCATAGCCATGGCCCATCATCAGCGTTGCGGGTTTCAGCTTGCGGCCGTCAATCTCCATGATCGGAGCCTTTGGGCGGCGGCGGTTGCCCGGCGCGTCCACGCCGGTCAGGTCGGCTTCGGTGAAATCGGGGGAGGAATCGGGCGTTTCGCCGGTCATATCATATCTCCTGCTGGCGGCGTCTGCTGCGCCGCTGTTATGAGCAGGAGTGTAGCGCAGGCCGCCGACAAAGAGCCAGAGCTTCGCGTAAGAATATTTCTTCCCGTTATATGATTATTCCGCGCGGTGCCCAGAAGATCAGGCGACCAGCCCCTCCTCCTCCTCCACGACGACGGGCGCCTGATCCTGGCCGATCAATTCGTGCCCGGTGCAGAAACGCCCGACATTCAGCGTCTCGGCATAGAAACTCCACCATTCGCTCCAGAAGGCGGCGGGCATGAACCATATGTCGAAAAAGACGTCAGGCATTGGCTGGCTGCTGATTTTCTCGGTCATACTTTCTCCATAAGGCGTGCGGCGCGACACCCCTATACGCATGATCCCCTGTGGAGTTGCGCGCGTCTGAAAGGCAGGCATGCAATCTACCATGGCTGCAACGCACTGGCAAAGCGGGACGATGACAGGCGCGGTAAGGCACCCTACATCCGGGACATGCCGGTTGCCCTCCCCACCATCGTCGACACCTGGTTTGCCGCGCGTGGCTGGCGTCCGCGCCGGCATCAGATGGATATGCTGGCGGCGGCGGAACGCGGCGATCATGCCCTGTTGGTCGCCCCCACTGGCGCAGGCAAGACGCTGGCGGGTTTCCTGCCCAGCATCGCCGACCTGATCCGCAACCCGACCGACCGGTTGCACACCCTCTATGTCTCACCGCTCAAGGCGCTGGCGGTGGATGTGCGCCGCAACCTGCTGACGCCGATCGACGAAATGGGACTGCCGATCAGCGTGGAGACGCGCACCGGCGACACGCCATCCGATCGCAAGGCGCGGCAGCGGGTGCGCCCGCCCCAGATATTGCTGACCACGCCGGAATCGCTGTCGCTGCTGCTCAGCTATCCCGATGCCGCCTTGCTCTTTTCGGACCTGAAGACCGTGATCGTGGATGAGGTCCATGCCTTTGCCACGCAAAAGCGCGGCGACCTGCTGAACCTGTCGATGGCGCGGTTGCAGGCGATCAATCCCGCGTTGCGCCGGGTCGCCCTGTCCGCGACGGTCGCCGATGTCGACGCCTATCGCGCCTGGCTGGCGCCCGATGGCGATATAGACGCCGTAACGCCAGTGATGGGGGAAGCCGGCGCGGAGCCGAACGTCGCGATCCTGATTCCCGAAGGGCGCGTCCCCTGGTCGGGCCATTCGGGCAAATATGCCGCCAAACAGGTGATGGCGGAGATCGCAGCGCGACAGACAACTTTGGTCTTCTGCAACACGCGCGGGCTGGCCGAACTCATCTTTCAGGAACTCTGGTCGGTCAATGACGCCAACCTGCCGATCGCCATCCACCATGGCAGCCTGTCGATCGAGGCGCGGCGCAAGGTCGAATCGGCGATGGCGGCGGGCAAGCTGCGCGCGCTGGTGGCGACCGCATCGCTCGATCTGGGCGTCGACTGGGGCAATGTCGATTGCGTGATCCAGATGGGCGCGCCCAAGGGATCGTCACGCCTGCTCCAGCGGATCGGCCGCGCCAACCACCGGCTCGATATGGCGTCGGAAGCAATATTGATCCCCGGCAATCGCTTCGAATATCTGGAGGCGCGCGCGGCGCTGGATGCGGTGGAAGCGGGCGAGCGCGATGCCGATGATTTTCGCCCGGGCAGCCTCGACGTTCTGGCCCAGCATGTGATGGGTCTCGCCTGTGCCGGGCCGTTTCGGGCGGAGGCATTGCTGGCGGAGGTTCAGTCCGCCACGCCCTATAGCGGGCTGACCAGCGAAGCCTTCGACCATGTGCTGCATTTCATCGAAGGTGGCGGCTACGCTCTGCGCGCCTATGACCGGTTCAAGCGGCTGGTGCGGGAAGAGGATGGTACGTGGCGGGTGTCGCATCCCCGCTTCATCCAGCAGCATCGCCTGAATGCCGGTATCATCGTCGATCAGCCCGCGCTCGCCGTGCGTTTCGCCAATGGGCGCAAGCTGGGCACGGTAGAGGAAGGCTTCGCCGCACAATTGCGCCCGGGCGATAGCTTCTTCTTCTCCGGCATGGCGCTGGAGGTGGTGCGGATGGACACGTCCGACCTCACGGTGCGCGCGACGTCGAAACAGGCGCGCATCCCCAGCTGGGGCGGCACCCGCATGGCCATGTCGACCCGGCTGGCCGACCGGGTCCGCCATTTTCTGGCTGAGCCGCAGGAATGGCATCGCTTTCCGCCCGATGTGCGCGAATGGCTGGAAATGCAGAAACTGCGCTCCGCCCTGCCCCAGCCCGGCCAGCTGCTTATCGAAACCTTCCCGCATGAAGGGCGGCAATACCTCATCTGCTACAGTTTCGAGGGCTGGAATGCGCATCAGTCGCTTGGCATGTTACTGACCCGGCGGATGGAAAGTCAGGGGCTGATGCCGCTCGGCTTCGTGTCCAACGACTATGCGCTGGCGGTCTATGGCCTGAAGCCGATCCCCGACCCGCAGAGCCTCTTTTCCGCTGATATTCTCGACCATGAATTTGTCGACTGGGTCGAACAGTCGAGTTTGCTGAAGCGCGCCTTCCGCGATGTGGCGGTGATTTCCGGCCTGATCGAGCGGCAGCATCCCGGCAAGCGCAAGACCGGGCGGCAGGTCACTTTCTCGACCGACCTCATCTATGATGTGCTGCGCAAATATCAGCCCGATCATCTGCTGCTCAAGGCCGCATGGGCGGATGCCCGCGCGCGCATGACCGATGTGGGGCGTCTGGGCGACCTGATCGACCGGTCGAGCCAGACCATGCTGCATGTGACGCTGGATAGGGTCAGCCCGCTCGCCGTGCCCGTGCTGATCCTGATCGGTCGGGAGCATGTGGCGCAGGCGGCAGCCGAAGATGCTTTGCTGATGGAGGCGGAGGCGCTGGTGGCAGAGGCGATGCGGGCGGACTGACAGCCATGTTGATCGGGGTCCGGGAAAGGCCCATGATGCTGTAATGACGATCCTTTCCCTGCGGCAACTGCCGGTCCTGCTCGCCCTTGCGCCCCTCCCCGCCGTTGCTGCCGAAGCGGATTTCTTTGGCGCGGCCCTGTGCCAGCCGCCCTATTCGCTCGGCAATGCTACCGCCCTTTACGAAGCGGCGGAGAAGATCGCCAAGCCCGACACGTCTGGCCTCGGCGCGGCCATTTATCATCTGCGCAAACCGATCGAGCGGGACGGATTCGTCACCGAGGACGTGATGTTCGGGGGCATGGCCGTCGGCGTCCTCATCAAAGGCGAAGTCGCGGCGCAACTGGCCGAACGTTATGATCTTAAACCCGAATCGAGCCGGATTCTGGGCAGTTCCAGCCTTGGCTTCGCCCGGCAACTGCCCGAAGCCGATCAGGGGATGAAGGATATGGGCCTGATCTCGATCGTCGCGCGACAGGGACCGGCGCTCAAGGAACAAACCCTGCTCGCCTGCGAATTCGTTTCGGACGAGGATCGCGCCACGATGGAGGAACTGGAGGGCGCGTCGCAGGATTGACGGGCTTATTCGCCCACCGGTCCGTCCTCTTCTCTGATCCCGCCGCAGCCCTTGAGCGTGCCTTCGCCAAAGGCGATTTGCACCCGGTCGGACCAGATGGCATCGCTCATCCCGTCGCTGCACGGCCCTTCGGTCGCGGTCAGGGTGAAGCCATCGCCCAGATAGCGGATCGCCCGCTCGTCGCCATCCTGCACCACGCTATAGCGAAGCGGCGGATGGTCTGGCCGTTCCAGCATGGCAGTTGATCCGCGCACCGTCACTGCCCAGAAAGGTTCGGTCCCGATCGCGCGATAATCGGCCGGCGTCGGACGGTGCGACGATGTTTCACGTGAAACCAAAGGCTTGGGTTCAGGCGCTGGTGGCGGGACCGGCTCTGGCTCCGGCTCCGGCGCCATATTCTCATTCGCGATGCTGTTGTTGATCGGCGTGGCAACCTGGGGCGCGGCTTCGGCCCGATTTGTCGCCGGCTCCTCGGTCCCGCAGCTGCCCAGCAGCAGGAGCGCGAGCAGCGCGCCGGCCTTCATGCACCGACCGCGTCGCGGCGGAAGCAATCGGCCGCATGGTCGTTCACCATGCCGATCGCCTGCATCCAGGCATAGACGATGGTTGGGCCGACAAACTTGAAGCCCCGCTTCTTCAGATCCTTTGAGATTGTTTCCGACAGGCCGGTCTTGGCCGGGAAATGCACGCCGTCATTGCGGATCGGCTGGCCATCCACAAACGCCCAGACATAGGTCGAAAAATCCTTGCCTGAATCGCGCATGGCGCAGAAAATCTGCGCGCCCCTGATTGTCGCCACGATCTTGGCACGGGCGCGCACGATGCCGGGGTCGCCCATCAGCCGTTCGACATCCGCTTCGTCAAAGGCCGCCACCTTGTCCGGGTCGAAGCCGGCGAAAGCGGCCCTGAAACTCTCGCGCTTGCGCAGGATGGTGATCCAGGACAGACCCGCCTGAAATCCCTCCAGCATCAGCATTTCCCAGAGCATGCGCGAATCGCGCTCCGGCACGCCCCATTCCGCGTCATGATAGGCGCAATAGAGCGGATCGGCCGCGCTGACCCAACTACAGCGTGTCAGCGCGGCGTCGTTCATGCCTTAAACGTCCAGATTGGCGACATTGAGCGCATTGTCCTGAATGAATTCGCGGCGCGGCTCCACCACGTCGCCCATCAGGCGGGTGAAGATCTCGTCTGCGACGTCTGCCTGTTCCACTTCGACGCGCAGCATCGAGCGATTGTCCGGGTCCAGCGTGGTTTCCCACAACTGTTCCGCGTTCATTTCGCCCAGTCCCTTGTAGCGCTGGATCGCCAGCCCCTTGCGGCCCGCGCTCAGGATCGCGTCCAGCAATTCGCTCGGCCGGGTGACGGTCGCGCCCTTTGGCGTTGCCACCGGCAGGTCATCGCCCGCATCCTCGGCCGCCTGGGCGGCCTTCACCGTGATGAGGCGGCTGGTGGTGCGATAGCTGTCCGCATCCTCAGCCGCGATGCTGTGCAGCTTGCGGGCTTCGGCAGAGCCAATGAAGCCGCCCTCGATCACATGATGGTCGGTGACGCCGCGCCACAGCCGCTGAAAGTGGAAGCCGCCTTCTTCTGCGACGATGCCGGTCCAGCGGCCCTCGGCGTCCTGCGC
The DNA here is from genome assembly GCA_020051025.1 of Sphingobium sp. Classification (GTDB taxonomy): domain Bacteria; phylum Pseudomonadota; class Alphaproteobacteria; order Sphingomonadales; family Sphingomonadaceae; genus Sphingobium. The sequence continues at coordinate 6,368 of JAGVJS010000093.1, forward strand.
GTCCATCCACGCTACGGTTGCGGTGAGCCGCTCGGCTTGGCGCTCTGCCGACAGTTCGGGATCCAGCGCGCCGTTGAGGCTCAGCGCCTCGATGATCGCAGGATTATAGCGGCGCGGCACATAGCGCATCACCGCGCGCATGCGCCGGGCATGTTCGATCAGGCTGCGCAGGTCGTCGCCGGTGCGGGCGCCGCCGGTGGTTTCCAGCGCCATCGAATCGACGCCATTGTCGACCAGATATTGCTCCAGCGCCGCCTCATTTTTGAGATACACTTCCGACCGGCCACGCGTCGCCTTGTAGAGCGGCGGCTGGGCGATATAGAGATGCCCCGCCTCGATGATCTGCGGCATCTGGCGATAGAAGAAGGTCAGCAGCAGCGTGCGGATATGTGCGCCGTCGACGTCGGCGTCGGTCATGATGACGATCTTGTGGTAGCGCAGCTTTTCCAGATTGAAATCGTCACGGATGCCGGTGCCCATCGCCTGGATGAGCGTGCCGACTTCCTTCGACGACAGCATACGGTCGAACCGGGCGCGCTCGACGTTCAGGATCTTGCCCTTCAGCGGCAGGATCGCCTGATTATGCCGGTTGCGCCCCTGCTTGGCCGAACCGCCGGCCGAGTCACCTTCGACCAGGAACAGTTCGGACTTGGCGGGGTCGCGCTCCTGACAGTCGGCCAGCTTGCCGGGCAGCGAAGCGATATCCATCGCGCCCTTGCGCCGGGTCAGTTCGCGCGCCTTCTTCGCCGCTTCGCGGGCAGCGGCGGCGTCGATCACCTTCTGCACGATCATCTTGCCGTGCGCCGGATTTTCTTCCAGCCATTCGGCCATCTTGTCGGCCATCAGGCTTTCGAGCGGCTGGCGTACTTCGGACGACACCAGCTTGTCCTTCGTCTGGGACGAGAATTTGGGATCGGGCAGTTTGACCGACACGATGGCGGTCAGCCCTTCGCGCATATCCTCACCGGTGAGGCTCACCTTTTCCTTCTTCAGCGCGCCGGACTTTTCAGCATAGCTGTTGAGGGTGCGGGTCAGCGCCGCGCGGAAGGCGGCGAGGTGGGTGCCGCCGTCGCGCTGCGGGATATTGTTGGTGAAGCAGAGGACATTCTCATAATATGAGTCGTTCCACTCCAGCGCGACGTCGATGGTCACATCGTCGCGGGTGCCGGCAATCGCGATCGGATCGGGCATCAGCGCATTTTTGTTGCGGTCGAGATATTTCACGAAGGCCGCGATGCCGCCTTCGTAGAACAGCTCGACTTCCTTCTTTTCCTCATGGCGCGCATCGACCAGGAACAGGCGCACGCCGCTGTTGAGGAACGCCAACTCGCGATAGCGATGCTCCAGCTTTTCGAAATCATATTCGATCTGGTTCTTGAAGGTGCCGCCGTCGCCGGGCACCTTCTCGGTCGAGGCGAGGAAGGTGACGCGCGTCCCCTTCTTGCTAGTTCCATCTTCTTTCTGGGGCGCCTTGCCGATCACCTTGAGCGGTGCAGTAGCGTCGCCATAGGCGAAGCGCATCCAATGCTCCTCGCCCTCGCGCCAGATATTGAGGTCCAGCCATTCGGACAGGGCGTTCACCACCGACACGCCCACGCCATGCAGGCCGCCCGACACCTTATAGGCATTGTCGTCGCTGGTATTTTCGAACTTACCGCCGGCATGCAGCTGGGTCATGATGACCTCGGCCGCCGACACGCCTTCTTCCTTGTGGATGCCGGTCGGGATGCCGCGGCCATTATCCTCGACGCTGACCGACCCGTCGGGGTTCAGCGTGATGGTGATCAGGTCGCAATGCCCCGCCAGCGCCTCGTCGATCGCATTGTCGCTGACCTCGAACACCATGTGGTGCAGGCCGCTGCCATCGTCGGTGTCGCCGATATACATGCCGGGCCGCTTGCGCACGGCATCCAGCCCTTTCAGCACCTTGATGCTGTCGGCGCCATATTCATTGCTGTTGGGGGAGTTGACGGGTTCTTCGCTCATGGTCGAGCATATAGGGAAAGGCGCCATGAAACTAAAGCGAAACATGGCGGCTATCGCTGGCATCCGGCGCGGTCTATCATGGCTTTCATGCGTACCGCCCCCGTTCTGCTGATCCTGCCTCTTCTGGCCCTTGGCGGCTGTTCCCGCAGTAACGACGTCTATGAAGAATTGCCCAACTCTTCGCTGGCCGGCGCACCGCGCGAAGATGTGTCCGAAAGCCGCATGGATGCGCCGCTCGCCCGGCCGGTGACGATCGGGGAGGATGGACCGCGCATGGATGCCTGCGGGGGACTGGGCCAGGTAACGCGCGTCGGATCGAGCGGCCTTCCGGTACGCGCGGCGCCGTTCGACGATGCAAAGGCGCTGGCATCGCTGGCGGAGGGGCAACGTGCCTTCATCTGCACCCGCAGTCTCGATCAGAAATGGCTGGGCGTGGTCATTCCGCCGGCGTCCGGCGATGGTGGCGAAACGCCAGATTGTGGTGTGTCCTCCCCGGTCGAACGCAAGCGGCCCTATGATGGCCCCTGCGCCAGCGGCTGGGTCGCCAGCGCCTATGTCCGCCTGATCGCCGGGTAAAAAGAACCGGCCGACGATAAGGGGCGTTGGCCGGTCAGGGGGGGGCATCGGTTCAAATCTGCGCCGGGCGCTCGGTCAGGGCGATGCGGAAGAAGGGCAAAGCGTGGTGGACGATCCAGCCGATCGTCGCGGCATAGAGGATGGTGCCCACCCCCACCGTACCGCCCAGCATCCAGCCGATCGCCAGCACGCCAATCTCTATGCCGGTACGCACCCATTTGACCGGCCAACCGGTGCGGCGGCACAGGCCGGTCATCAGCCCGTCGCGCGGCCCCGGCCCCATACCCGCGCCGATATAGGCGCCGCCCGCTATGCCGTTCAGCACGATCCCTGCCACCAGCCAGGCCGCGCGCATTCCATAACCTTCCGGCGTCGGTAGCAGCATCAGCGACAGGTCCACCGCCGTACCGATCACCACGATATTGGCGACTGTGCCAAAGCCGGGCCGCTGGCGCAGCGGCCACCATAATAGCAGCACGATCGCACCGATCAGGTTGACCGTCATGCCGAAGCTGAGGCCCAGACGCGGGCTGAGGCCCTGATGCAGCACGTCCCATGGATCGAGGCCCAGATTGGCGCGCAGCATCAGCGCCATGGAAAAACCGTAGAGAGCAAGGCCCCAGAAGAGCTGGAACAGGCGTCGCAAGAGCATGGGTTGCATCATGAGGGGGCTTATTCCGTACAACTGGCCTTTTCCAAAAGGACCAATCGGGCATAAATGGCCTTGATCGATCGGCCAACTGGAACGCTTGCCATGTCCACTTCCCTGCTCCGTCCACCCTCCCTGCTCCGCCTGCTGGGCGCATGGCGTGCGCACGACAGTGCCGAGCCGGCCTATCGTCAACTGGC
>JAGVJS010000358.1 GCA_020051025.1 Sphingobium sp.
CGCTCTTCCGATCTCTCTGCCGGCGCGGGCGTCTGCTGGGCCATTGCGGGTCCCGCAATGGCAAGAGCGGTCGTGAATAGGAATGTGCGGACCATGGCAATCTCCTGTTACCTTGAATGCGTGCGGACCAGAATATAGTCCGGAAATCTCTTCATACCGGAATAACAATGAATGGGGACTGGCGAATGTTCCTGAACATTCATTCATCCCCCGGCATTCGTCTTGAAAATATGGTCGGCTCGTCGGTCTTTTCTGCCGCTTTCATGCAAATCGTCATGTTGCGGCCATTCTGTCTTTCCCGATTTGCCCGAACCGGCCGACGCTGCTAGGCGCGCGGCACGTTTTCCTCACTCCAGCCGCTAGGATTCGCGCCATGGTCCCTCGCTACGCCCGCCCCGCAATGACCGCCCTCTGGGAACCGGAAGCCCGCTTCAAGATCTGGTTCGAGATCGAGGCGCACGCGACCGAGAAACTGGGCGAACTGGGCGTTGTCCCCCCGTCGGCGGCCAAGGCGCTGTGGGACTGGTGGGCGACCAACCCGGCGATCGACGTGCCCGCGATCGACGCGATCGAAGCCGTCACCAAACATGACGTCATCGCCTTCCTCACCTGGGTCGCCGAGCAGGTGGGCGACGAAGCCCGTTTCATGCATCAGGGCATGACCTCGTCCGACGTGCTGGACACCTGCCTTGCCGTGCAGCTGACCCGCGCCGCCGACATCCTGTTGGAAGATCTTGACGCGCTGCTGGAGGTCATCAAGCGCCGCGCCTTTGAGCATAAGCTGACCCCGACCATCGGCCGCAGCCATGGCATCCATGCTGAACCTGTGACCTTCGGCCTGAAGATGGCGGAAGCCTATGCCGAATTTACCCGCTGCAAGACCCGCCTGATCGCCGCGCGCGAAGAAATCGCGACCTGCGCCATTTCCGGCGCGGTCGGCACCTTTGCCAATATCGACCCGCGCGTCGAGGCACATGTTGCAGAGAAGCTGGGCCTCGCCATCGAACCGGTGTCGACCCAGGTTATCCCGCGCGATCGCCATGCGATGTTCTTCGCGACGCTGGGCGTCATTGCCTCGTCCATCGAACGCCTCGCCGTCGAGGTTCGCCATCTCCAGCGCACCGAGGTTCTGGAAGCCGAGGAATATTTCTCGCCCGGCCAGAAGGGCTCGTCGGCCATGCCGCACAAGCGCAATCCGGTGCTGACCGAAAATCTGACCGGCCTCGCCCGTGTGGTCCGCGCTGCCGTGGTTCCGGCACTGGAGAATGTCGCGCTCTGGCATGAGCGCGACATTTCGCATTCTTCGGTTGAGCGCTTCTTCGGCCCCGATGCGACCATCACCCTCGACTTCGCGCTCGCCCGTCTGACCGGCGTGATCGACAAGCTGCTCGTCTATCCCGCACGGATGATGAAGAATCTCGACAAGATGGGTGGCCTCGTCCACTCGCAGCGCGTGCTGCTGGCGCTGACGCAGGCGGGTGTGAGCCGCGAGGACAGCTACCGCTATGTCCAGCGCAACGCCATGAAGGTGTGGGAATCGGACGGCCAGTTGTCGCTGCTCGAACTGCTCAAGGCTGACGAGGACGTCGCCAAGGCGCTGAGCGCGCAGGAGATCGAGGACAAGTTCAACCTCGATTATCATTTCCGTCAGGTCGACACGATCTTCAACCGCGTGTTCGGCGAGGTTTAAGCCAACCTCCGTTCGTTTCGAGCCCTTCGACGCCGCCTGCGGCGTCGCTCAGGACAGGCGAAGTCGAGAAACGGAAGCGCTGCGCCAGCTGCTTCTCGACACGCTCGAAGCGAACGGGCTTTTTGCCTTAACCGCGCCTGCCCATCCGGGGCGCGGCGTCGGATTGCCGCCGGATCAGCGCATGGTCCAGCACCAGATGCTCGACCTCCGCGTCTCCGCCGCGCCGGCCCTTCAACTGCCGCACCAGCACCTCCACCGCCGCGCGCGCCATGGCGCTGATCGGCTGACGGATGGTGGTCAGTTCCGGCCAGATGGTGGTGGCGAGCGACGTATCGTCGAACCCGCACACCGTCAGGTCACCCGGCACGTCCAGCCCGGTGCGATGTGCGATCGCCACCGTCGCGGCGGCCATGTCGTCATTGCTGGCGAAGATGGCGGTTGGCGGGTCGAGCAGCGACAGGATATGCTCCGCCGCGTCCAGCCCCGACCGGTACGTGAAAAATCCCTGCGCGATCAGTTCGTCCTGCACGCTCAGGCCAGCTTCGTTCAGCGCCTCGACATAGCCCTCGAACCGTTTCGCGCTGGCGCTCTGATTCGGGTTGCCCTTGATGAAGCCGATGCGATTATGGCCCAGTGCGATCAGGTGGCGGGTCATTTCATAGGCCGCAACCCTGTCGTCGATACTGACGGCGGCCAGATCGCCCGGCGCGCGTCCGGTCGCCACCGCGACGGCGGGAATGCCCGCATCGTCCAGTGCGTCCACCAGCTCGGGCAGGTCGCACAAAGGCGGCGGCAGGATCACCCCGTCGATCCGCCCACGCTTCAGATGGGCGACGACAGACGCGACGGACGTTTCCTCATCCCATTTTTCCACGACCAGATCGACGCTGCTGCGGCTGGCCTGATCCAGGCTGCCGACCAGAAATTCGCTGAGATAGGAAGAGGAAGGATTGGAATAGAGCAGGCCGATCCGCGTCTCGTCGCCGCCAGCCAGCGTCCGGGCGGCGGC
>JAGVJS010000045.1 GCA_020051025.1 Sphingobium sp.
GCCACGCCGAAGCTGGCGGTCACATGGAGCGGCGGATCATTGGGGATGACCAGTTCGCCGATCGCGATGCAGAAACGGCGGGCGGCGGCCAGCGCGTCCGCCTCGCTGGTTTCGGGCAGCAGCAGCGCGAACTCTTCCCCCCCGATCCGGCCGAGCGAATCGCTGGGGCGGGACAGTTCGGCGCAGCGCTTCGCCACCGCCTCGATCACCCGGTCGCCGACCGGATGGCCGTGCGTGTCGTTGATCTGCTTGAAATGGTCGATGTCCAGCATCACCAGCGCGGCAGGGCGCTGGTGGCGCAGATGCAGCGCGATCTTCTTGTCCAGTTCGGCGACGAAGGCGCGGCGGGTCATGGCGCCACTCAGATGATCGCGCTCGGCCAGCAGGCGCAATTCCATCTGCTCGACCACGATCGGGGCCAGGCTCTTCAATATCTCTATCTGTTCGGGCGCGAAGTCGCGGGCGCGGGTGTCGATGGCGCAGAGCGACCCGATATTATAGCCGTCGGGCGTGCGCAGCGGCACGCCGGCATAGCTGCGGATGCCGGGGTCGCCCGTCACCAGCGGATTGTCGCAAAAGCGCGGATCGCCCAGCGCGTCGGTGATGATCAGCGGTTCGTCCTGGCGGATGGCATGGTCGCAAAAGGCGACGCTGCGCGGCGTTTCCGTGGCGTCGAGGCCATCGAGCGACTTGAACCACTGGCGATCGGTGTCGATCAGCGACACGGCCGACATGGGCACGCCGAACAGGGTGCGGATCAGGTTGGTGACCTTATCGAACGCGCCCTCGGCCGGAGTGTCGAGAATCTGATAGCGGTGCAGGGCGGCGATACGGCCGGGCTCGTCGTTCACAATCGCGTGCATCATCAGGGCATCCGCTCCACGAACTGGGCCATGCCCGATGGACATGACAGGAAATCCGCTGCGGCGCGGCCTGCCCCCTAACCGGCCGACCGCTCCGCCAGAGTGCGCCTCTGGCCTGAAGAAAGGGTTAAAGAAGGCTATGGATGCCAGGTCCGCGACCGGACGGGCCTGTCATGGGGTGAAGGAGAGGCCGCCGGCCCCTCCTTCCAACCTTGATGCCGATCAGCCGCCATGCGCCAGCGCCGCCAGCAACAGCAGCGCGACGATATTGGTGATCTTGATCATCGGGTTGACCGCCGGGCCGGCGGTGTCCTTGTACGGATCGCCAACCGTATCGCCGGTCACCGCGGCCTTATGGGCTTCGCTGCCCTTGCCGCCATGATGGCCGTCCTCGATATATTTCTTGGCATTGTCCCATGCGCCGCCGCCCGACGTCATCGACAGGGCGACGAACAGGCCGGACACGATGACGCCCAGCAGCAGCGCGCCCAGCGCGGCAAAGCCATTGTCACTGCCCGCCACCGCCGCGATCGCGAAATAGACGACGATCGGCGCCAGCACCGGCAGCAGGCTGGGGATGATCATCTCCTTGATCGCGGCGCGGGTGACGAGGTCCACCGTGCGGGCGTAATTGGGGCGCGACGTCCCTTCCATGATGCCCTTGTTGGTGGCGAACTGGTCGCGCACATCCTTGACCACGTCGCCGGCTGCGCGGCCCACGGCGGTCATGCCCATCGCCCCGAACAGATAGGGCAGCAATGCGCCGAGCAGCAGGCCGACGATGACATAGGGATTTTTCAGGCTGAAATCGACCGGCTGGGTCAGACCCAAAGCGGAGCCATAATAGTCCAGATCCTCGGTATAGGTGCCGAACAATACCAGCGCGGCGAGGCCGGCGCTGCCGATGGCATAGCCCTTCGTCACCGCCTTGGTCGTGTTGCCCACCGCGTCCAGCGCGTCGGTTTTCACCCGGACGCTGTCGTCCAGATGCGCCATTTCGGCGATGCCGCCGGCATTGTCGGTGACGGGGCCATAGGCGTCGAGCGCCACCACCATGCCGGCCAGCGCCAGCATCGCGGTCGCGGCGAAGGCGATGCCCATCAGGCCCGCCAGCTGATAGGCGACGATGATGCCGACCACGATCACCAAGGTCGGCAGCGCGGTCGATTCCAGGCTGATGGCGAGGCCCTGAATGACGTTGGTGCCATGGCCGGTTTCCGATGCTTTCGCGATGCTGCGGACCGGGCGATAGGCGGTGCCGGTATAATATTCGGTGATGACCACCAGCAGGCCGGTGACGGCGAGGCCGACGAGCATCGCCCAGAACAGGTTCATGCCGGTATAGCCGCCGACCCCGTCCAGATCCGCGCCGAATACGGCGTTGAGGTCGCCCAGCGTATATTGGGTGGCGACATAGATGGCCGGGACCGACAGGATCGCCGTGGTCCAGAACCCCTTGTAGAGCGCGCCCATGATCGACTGACTGGCGCCCAGACGGACCATATAGGTGCCGATGATCGACGTGATGATGCACACGCCGCCGACGATCAGCGGCAGCGCCATGAGTTTCAGCAGAAACGCATTGTCGACGCCGCTGACCAGCAGCGCGGTCAGCACCATGGTCGCGCCGACGGTGACGACATAGGTTTCGAACAGGTCGGCCGCCATGCCGGCGCAGTCGCCGACATTGTCGCCGACATTGTCCGCGATCACGGCCGGGTTGCGCGGATCATCCTCCGGGATGCCAGCCTCGACCTTCCCCACCAGATCCGCACCGACATCGGCCGCCTTGGTAAAGATGCCGCCACCCAGCCGCGCGAAGATGGAGATGAGGCTGGCGCCGAAGGCCAGCGCAACGAGACTGTCGATCACCAGCCGGTCGTCGGGCGCATGGCCGGCGGGACCGGTCAGATACCAGAAGAACAGGCTGATCGCGAGCAGGGCAAGGCCGGCCACCAGCATGCCGGTGATGGCGCCGGCCCGAAACGCCACGGTCAGGCCGCTCTGCAACGTCCCGCGCGAGGCTTCGGCGGTGCGCACATTGGCGCGGACCGAAATGTTCATGCCGATAAACCCTGCCGCCCCCGACAGGATCGCACCGATCAGGAAGCCGATCGCGGAGGTGAGGCCCAGAAACAGCGCGACCAGCACCGCCACCACCACGCCGACGATGGCGATGGTGGTATATTGGCGGCCCAGATAGGCCTTCGCCCCTTCCTGTATAGCGCCGGCAATCGCCTGCATGACGTCATTGCCGGGCGGCTGGCTCAAAACCTGGCGACTGGTGAAAAGCCCGTAGAGCACGGCCAGCAGGCCGCACCCTATGGCGATATAGACAATCTGCATGGATGTTCCTCTCCCCCTGTTATGACTGTCATCGACCACTCCGCAGGGAATGACGGGCAGGCGATAGGCGTACAGGCGGGCGGCCGGACGAGGACGGTCCGGCATCGGGCACCGCGTCAATCAGCAACTGGACCATGCGCATAGGTGCGCTCCAACCGGCTGAGAATAGGGTGGAAGGAAGCTACAGGCCTGACCGCCCGCGTCAAGATGGCTGGCGCAAGAGGCTTCGGCGCCACCAGATTGTGAAACTCCCCAATTTGGCCTAGTCTGCGAGCATGGACGATCAGGGTTCCGGGCCGCTCAAAAGCATCGCCGATCTGGCGCGCCTGGCTGGCGTGTCCGTGTCTACCGTGTCGCGGGCGCTGACCGGCAAAGGCGCCCTGAACAAGGGCACGCGCGAGCGGATTCAGGCGCTGGCCGATCGCCACGGTTTCCGCCTGAACGTCGCGGCGCAGAATCTGCGGCTCGGGCGTACCGGCGCGGTCGCCGTGCTGATGCCGCTGGGCCATGCGCGCGGTCAGCAATTGTCCGATCCCTTCTTTCTCACCATGCTGGGTTATCTGGCCGATGCGCTGACGGATCGCGGTTATGACCTGCTGCTTTCGCGCGTGCTGCCGGATCGGGACGACTGGCTGGACAGCTTCATTCGTAGTGGTCGCACCGATGGCATCATCGTCATCGGCCAGTCGGATCAGGGCGCGGTGCTGGCGCGTGCCGCTGCCCGTTATCGGCCGCTGGTCGTATGGGGCGAGCAGGCGCCCGGCGAC
>JAGVJS010000100.1 GCA_020051025.1 Sphingobium sp.
CGCCCTGCGTCGGGCTTTGTTCCAGCAGGTCGCCGCTGGTGCCGGAGAAGGTCAGGCTCGCGCCGCGCGATCCGATCGCGCCGCTCGATGCGCGGGTCATGGTGATGGTGGCGTTGCTGTCGCCGGGCAGGGCGACGCGTACCGATCCGACCTCCGCCCCGTTCCAGCGCTGGCTGGCAATCTCCATCAGCGGAGCCACGGCGACCAGCGGCGCGCCGATGCCGGATCGTTCCACTTCCTTGCGGCCGGGGAAGACCTCTTCAAAGAAAGCGTCGGGCTGGCTGTAATTGGCGGCGATGCCCCAGGGCATATACATGGTGGCCAGCGTGACCAGCCCGGTATAGGTGATCATCAGATAGAAGGGCAGGGCGAAGACCGCGGTGACATTATGCGCGTCCAGCCAACTGCGCTGTCCCTTGCCAAAGCGCAGCATGAAGAAGTCGGCAAAAATCTTCTTGTGCGTGACGATGCCGCTCAGGATCGCGATCAGCATGAACATCGCGGCGACGCCGACCAGATAGCGGGCCCAGTAGACCGGCATATAATGCAGGTCGAAATGGAAGCGGTAGAGGAAGAAGCCGCCCTGGCTTTCGCGCGCGGCCACCGGCTGACCCTGACCGTCCAGCGTGGCACTGGTTTCGCTGCGCTTGCGCCGTTTTCTGGGTTCTTCGCCTTCCACCTTGCGCGGCTGCCAGAAGACATTGGCGGTAGGGCTGCGCGCCGAGGGTGGCGAGATGAACCAGCTTTCCGCGTCGGGCTGGGTCTTGTGAAGGTAGGTGATGGCGGCCTGCGTCGCGGCTTCCCGATCGGGGGCGGCGGTGACCTCCGGTTTCATCCAGCGGCTGATCTCCTCCTGGAAATAGGCGGCGGTGCCGGTGACGAACATGGCGAAGAGCAACCAGCCCAAGAGCAGGCCGGTCCAGGTGTGGAGCCAGGCCATGGACTGGCGGAACCCGTCCTTCATGCGCGGCCTCCCAACTGGAGTGACAGGGCGAGCAAGGCGCCGAGCAGCGCGGTGCTGCCGATCATCCAGGCCCAGACCTTCGCGGTGGAACGCGCGTGGAAGATCGCCATGGCGATCAGTGCGAAGATGAGGAATGAGGCGAGGGTTGCAGCCACGCTGGCCTCCGCGCGGCTGAGCGGCAGGTGGCGGGCGAGCAGGGCGGTGGCGATGGCCGTCAGCGCATAGTTGAGCGGTATCGCCGCCAGGGCACGGCTGGCGACGGCCAGCCTATATTGGGGTGCGGGGGAAGCCCTGGAAGCCATGTCAGTCAGTCCACTCTGTAGCTATTGATAATAACTCGCAGGAGCGGGTAAGCGACCAAGGCTCTGATGTCTACTTGAAAATCCTATTTGCCGACGCTGGCCATCATCTCGTCAATCTTGGCCGCCAGTGCGTCCAGCGCAAACGGCTTGGTGATCATGCCCATATTGTCGCCCAGGAAACCGGCGCGCACGGCGGCGTTTTCCGCATAGCCGGTGACGAACAGGATCGGCAGATGCGGGCGATGCTCGCGCGCGACTTCTGCCAGTTGGCGACCGTTCATGCCGGGCAGGCCGACATCGGACACCATCAGGTCGATCGGCCGGGCCGATTGCAGGATTGGGATCGCCTCGGCTGCATCGCCGGCCTCCAGCGCGACATAGCGCAGATCCTCCAGCACATCGCGCACCAGCAGGCGGACGGACGGATCATCCTCCACCACCAGCACGGTCTGGCCATGGCCTTCCTGTACGGCCTGCACGCCCTGATCTTCCGCCTCGCCCGCGACTTCGCCGGCAGGGAGGTAGAGCTTTACCGATGTACCGACGTCCGGCTGGCTGTGGATGCGCACCTGGCCGCCCGATTGCCGCGCAAAGCCGTAGACCATGGAGAGGCCAAGGCCGGTGCCCTGACCAATCGGCTTGGTGGTGAAAAAAGGTTCGAACACCTTGTCGATTATGTCGGGATCCATGCCGACGCCGCTATCGGACACGGCGATCACGACATAATGGCCCGCTTCCATGTCCGGCTTGGCCGCGACATAGGCCTCGTCCAGTTCGACCGTACCGACCTCCACCGTCAGGTCGCCGCCGTCGGGCATGGCGTCGCGGGCGTTGATCGCCAGGTTCAATATCGCATTTTCCAGCTGGTTGGGGTCCACTACGGCATGGGGCATGCTCTCGTCGGGTACGATAGTCAGCCGGATATTCTCGTTGATGGTACGGGCGAGCAGATCGTCCAGCGCGGTGACGAGCGCGTTGATATCGACCGAACGGGCGTCGAGCGACTGACGGCGGGAGAAGGCCAGCAGCCGGGCGGTAAGCGCAGCGGCGCGCTGGGCCGATGTGGAGGCTGCGTCCATGAAGCGGTCGAGATCGTCCAGCCGGCCGGACGCGATCCGGCGCTTCACGATATCGATGCCGCCGATCACGCCGGTCAGCATATTGTTGAAGTCATGGGCGATGCCGCCGGTCAGCTGGCCGACCGCCTCCATTTTCTGGCTCTGGCGCAGGGCCGCTTCGGCACGGGCGCGGCTGACCATTTCGGCTTCCAGCGCGGCGGTGCGTTCGGCGACCTTCTGTTCCAGCGTCTGGTTGGCGCGCTGCGCCGCCTGTACCAGCCGGGCATTTTCGATCGAGATCGCCGCCTGTGCCGACAGGCCAAGCGCCAGCCTTTCGGCGCGCTCGTCAAACTGTCCTGCCTGCGCATGACCGAAAAAGAGGCCGCCGATCACTTCGCCCGACTGAGCGATCACTGGCATGGCGAGATAGGATACGACCTTCAGATGCCCCTTTGGCATCCCATGATAGGGGGCGTTACGGCCATAGCGGGGATCGCGGGTGATATCGGCGGATCGCACCACGCCTGTGCCGGCGAAGGTCGGGCCGAAGACGTCGGTGTTACGCGGCATGGGAAAGCTGGCGAAATCGTCCATCGAAGCGCCCGACAGGCTGTAGAGCAAATAGCTTTCGCCGGCATCGTCAATGCGGTTGTAGAAGAACGCCCCGATTTCCGCTCCGGTCAGTTCACGGCCGGCATCCACCACGGTCTGGACCAGACGGTCCAGGTCCAGTTCGCCCGCCACCTGCCGGCTGGTATGGTTCAGAATGTCGAGCGCCAGGCTTTCCTCACGCAGGGCGGCTTCGGACGCGGCGAGCGCGGCGGCGGCGCGCTTGCCTTCGGATATGTCAATGACGGTGCCGATCAGGCGGACGACCCGGCCATCCTCCTTGATTGCGCCGCCCCGCGCCGCGATCCAGCGCTCGATGCCGTCGTCCGGCCCGATGGTGCGATATTCGATATCGATCTGGCCGTCGCTGTCCGGGTCGAGCGCAGTCGTGACCGCTGCTGCTGCCGCCTCCCGATCATCGGGGTGCAGGCCGGGCAGGAAGCGCCCCTCATAGCTGATCGGCGTATCGGCGGGGATGCCGAACATCGCTTTGCACCGTTCGTCCCAGCGCAACTGGTTCGCGACGATATCGAAATCCCAGGTGCCGATGTTGGCGACGGCGGTGGCCAGGCGCAGCCGATCCTCGCTGGTGGCCAGTTCCTCGATACGGTCGCGCATCTCGAACTGTCTGCGGCGCGCGCGCATGGCCGATGCGATGGCGCTGACCAGTGAGGCGACGCCCAGCGGCCGTTCCAGTACGACGGTGTTGGTGACAAGGTCAAGCAGACGGCCTGGTATCCAGGGGCCAGCCGGGGTGCGGCCGGTTCGCTGCGCCTTCAGCAGGATGAAGGGGACATCCGACCAGTCGGGCTGCGCGCCGAGTGCGCTACGCAGGGTGGTGAGGTCGCCGGTCAGCGCCTCTTCGGTAATCAGGACCGCGCCGACATTTTCATCCAGTGCGGCGCTGACCGCGCTCACATCGGCGCAGACATGGACGTCATAGCCCTCCCGCGCCAGCAGTTCGGCGACGCTGTCGGCATCGCGTCCGAACGGCGCGCAGACAAGAAGGCGATGGCCTTCTGACCGGGGTTCAGGCGTCACCGGCGCGGTCTTCCATCAAAGGGACGGCGGCACCCAGATATTCGGGGGTGCCGGTCAGCACGCCGCGGAAATTGCGGAGTGGGTCGCCCACGCGCACGCCGTCGCGATCGACGCGAAATTCGCGAATGGAATCTTCATGTGCGCCACCGCGATTTTTGAGGATCGAGATGGCCTTGCGCACGCGTCCTTCCGCCTCGAAAAAGCGCAGCAGGACGACCGTGTCGGCGACATAGGAGATGTTGAGGCTGGTCGACATGCTGCCGACCAGTCCGTTTTGCGGGTTGATGAGGAAAGTCACCACGCCGCGCTGGCTGAGATAGGAGAGAAGTTCGTGCATCTGGAGCAGCAATTGCTGCTCCTGCGGCATGGCGGCCATATAGCCGTTCAGGCTGTCGATCACGATCATGCGCGCGCCCCGTTCCTCGACCTCATGCCGGACGCGGGCGGCAAATTCGCCGGGTGAGATTTCCGCGGGGTCGATCTGCCGGATGGCCATGCAGCCGCTGTCGACATGGCGCGCGATATCGAGGTCGAACGCCCGGGCGCGGGTCAGCAATGTGCCGACCCGCTCGTCAAATTCGAACAGCGTACAGGCCTCGCCCCGTTCGCAGGCGGCGTAGAGATATTGCAGCGCGA
>JAGVJS010000035.1 GCA_020051025.1 Sphingobium sp.
GCGCTCGTCAGCCGACGGGTCGATGGCGATGCGGCCGCCGGGCGACAGCTGAATATCGGCATAGATGGTCTGGGCATAGGTGGTGACCGGCGAGGTTTCGCCCCAAAGCGACCCCATGATGACGCGGGCGCGGACATGGCCGTCGTCGATCACCGGCATGCCGCCTTCGCTGACATGCTCGAAAGCCGGCTCCATCTCTTCGAACCGGTCGGGCAAAGCGAGCCAGGTCTGGATCGCCGACAGGTTCGACAGCTTGGCGCGATCTTCGTCCGGCGAACGCTCGGAATGGACGATGCCCTTGCCCGCGGTCATCAGATTGACCGCCCCGGCCTCGATCAATTGCTCGGTGCCGAGGGAGTCGCGGTGGAGGAAGGCGCCTTCATACATATAGGTGACGGTGGCGAGGTTGATGTGCGGATGCGGGCGCACGTCGATCCCCTGCCCCGCGCCGATCTTCGCAGGGCCAGCCTGATCGAAGAAGATGAACGGGCCGACCATGGTGCGACCCTTCACCGGCAGCGACCGATGCACGCGGAAATCGCCCAGATCATGGGTGGTGGGCGTGATCGTCTGGATGATGAGGTCGTCGGCGGTCATCATGCTTCTCCGGGCGCGCGGGCCTTGATCGCGAGGGCGTGAACCTTTTCCGCGAGCAGGTCGGCGAGCGCATTATTGACGAGACGCTGGCGCGCGACGCGGGTCTGGCCGGTGAAGCGGTCGGCGACGATGTCCACCGTGAAATGGCTTTCGCCCGACCCGTCATGGCCGGCATGGCCACGATGCTTTTCGCTGTCGTCGATGACGGCCAGATGGTCGGGCGACAGTGCAGCGCGCAAGCGCGCCTCGATTTCGGTGGCAACGGGGCCTTTGAGGTCTGTGGTCATCTTTCCTATATAGGCTGCTTTGCCAGCAGATCATCAGGACAATCTTGAGCAGCGATCCTTTCTCGTCCCGTCGTTTCAACCGTTTCCATGGCCGGGTGGAAAGCGACCGCCCCTGCGCGGTGCCGGGCTGCCCGGAACCCGGCGAGTTCCGCGCGCCAGCCAATGAGGGCAGCCAGTCCAACATGGAAGGGCCACGCTGGCGCTGGCTGTGCCTGGATCATGTCAAAGCGTTCAATCAGGGCTATAATTTCTTCAGCGGCATGTCGCCCGAGGAGATCGCTGCGGCACAGCGCCCCTATGCCGGGTGGGAGCGGGAGACGCGGGCCTTTTCGTCTAACGCGCACAGCCCCCCGCCAAAATGGTCGGATTTTTCCGATCCGCTGGATGCCATCGGCGCTAAGTTCAAGGAGCGGATGGCCAAGGCGAAGGCCGACGCGCAGGTGCGACAGGATGGCAAGTTCCTGTCGGCCGAGGATCGCAAGGCCATGTCGGTCATGGGCCTGCCGGTCGATGCCGATCGCAAGGCGCTGCGCAGTCGCTATACCGAATTGCTGCGCCGCTATCACCCGGATCATAATGGTGGCGATCGGACCCAGGAAGGGGCGTTGCAGGCGGTGATCGAGGCCTATGCCCATTTGCGCAAGGCGTCGGTCTTTGCCTGACACGTCCGCTTAACTTCGCACATTTCCCGCAGATTTTGACATTATCATGCGGGAATAGGACATTTTGCTGCGCGGGCAACGGGTTAGCCGACGGGGAGAAAGAGCCGGTTGCCTTTCTACCAGAAGCCTTTGATGTAGGACAGCGTAGCCCTTGCCCCTTTGGAGCGAGGCTGTCATAGCGCCCGGCCTTTCAGAAACCCGGAGACTTTTCATGCAGCAGGTGCCGCGCGCGCTGGGCCTCGATTTCGGCACGACCAACAGCGTGGCTGCGCTGGCGGCGGACGGAGAGTCGCAACTGGTGGAATTTGCCGGCGAACAGGCGACCGGCGCGGTTTTTCGCTCCGCGCTCTGCTTCTGGCATGACGAGGCGGTGAAGGGCGGCATGGCGCATGAGGCGGGACCATGGGCGATCGCCGAATATATGGAATATCCCGAAGACAGCCGCTTCCTGCAATCGTTCAAGTCGGTGGCGGCCAGTCCCATCTTCGAAAGCGCCAATGTGTTCGAGAAGCGGTTCCGCTTCGAGGAGCTGGGGCAGATGTTCCTCCAGCGGATGATCGGCCATGCCGGCGGCATGCTCGACGCTGGACCAAATGGGCGGCCCGAACGGATCGTGGTTGGGCGGCCGGTCGAATATGCCGGGTCGCGGCCGGACGAGGCGCTGGCCCGCAAACGCTATGACGCGATGTTCGCGGGGTTCGGCACCGAGGTTCATTATGTCTATGAACCGCTGGGCGCGGCGTTCAGCTACGCCAGCCGGATCGACCATGCCGCCACCATATTGGTCGCGGATTTCGGCGGGGGTACGAGCGACTTTTCGCTGGTGCGGATCGAGGCACCGGGCGCGGCGCGGCGGGCGACGCCGCTAGGATCGGCGGGCATTGGCCTGGCCGGCGACCGGTTCGATTATCGTATCCTCGACAATCTGGTGCTGCCGATGCTGGGTAAGGGCGGCAGTTATCAGAGTTTCGGTAAGACGCTGGAGATACCGCGCAGCTATTTCGCCGACTTTGCCGACTGGTCGCGCCTCGCGCTGATGCGCAACCGGCGGACGATGGACGAACTGGCGCGGTTGCAGAAGACGGCGAAGGAGCCGGCAGCAATCGGCCGGATGATCACGGTGATCGAGAAGGAACTGGGCTATCCGCTTTACGATGCGGTGGGCGCGCTGAAACGGGCGCTGTCGTCGCAGGACAGGGCGACCTTCCGCTTTTCGGGCGGCGGGCTGGAGATTGAGCAAAACGTGTCGCGCGCCGATTTCGAGGGCTGGATCGCGCCGGACATCGCCCAGATCGAAACGACGGTGGACAAGGCGCTGGCCAAGGCCGGTGTGACCCCTGATACTATCGACCGGGTGTTCCTGACCGGTGGATCGTCGTTGATCCCGGCGATCCGGCGCATATTCGAGGCGCGTTTCGGGCAGGATCGGCTGGCGACGGGGGGCGAACTCACCTCCATCGCCCATGGGCTGGCGCTGATCGGCGAGGAGGCCAATTTGGCGGAATGGGCGGCTTGATCGTCGCGTTGCGAAGCGCCACTCTATCGACACGCCCTTTGTTGATCGGTTAGGGGCGAGAGTGACTCGCAGAAAGATGATGCCCCGATGACTGATATTTCCAACGTCCAGCCTGACACCCGCGCCGAAACGCTGCTGGAAGCGCCCGACCGCGAAGTGGATGCGCGGGAGATTTTCGGCATTGATGTCGACATGAAGATTCCGGCCTTTTCGGAGGCCGACGAGCGCGTGCCCGATCTGGACCCCGCCTATGTGTTCGACCCGGACACCACGCTGGCGATCCTGGCGGGCTTTGCGTTCAACCGCCGCGTCATGGTGCAGGGCTATCATGGCACTGGCAAGTCGAGCCATATCGAACAGATTGCCGCGCGCCTGAAATGGCCGTGCATCCGCATCAACCTGGACGCGCATATCAGCCGTATCGACCTGGTCGGGCGCGACGCCATCGTGTTGCAGGATGGGCAGCAGGTGACGCAGTTCAAGGAAGGCCTGCTTCCCTGGGCATTGCAGCGTCCGGTCGCGCTGGTGTTCGACGAATATGATGCCGGTCGCCCGGACGTGATGTTCGTGATCCAGCGCGTGCTGGAAACGGACGGCAAGATGACGCTGCTCGACCAGAATCGCGTGATCCGGCCGAACCCGCATTTCCGCCTGTTCGCGACCGCCAATACGGTGGGTCTGGGCGACACGACCGGCCTCTATCATGGTACGCAGCAGATCAACCAGGGCCAGATGGACCGGTGGAATCTGGTGGTGGCGCTGAATTACCTGCCCGCCGCGACCGAGGCGCAGGTGGTGCTGGCCAAGTCCGGCGAATATGATCATGAGGGCGGCCGCAAGGAAGTCGAGAATATGATCAAGGTCGCCGAACTGACGCGGCAGGGCTTCATCAACGGCGATATTTCGACCGTCATGTCGCCCCGTACCGTGATCAGCTGGGCGCAGAATGCGTTGATCTTCAAGAATGTCGGCTTCGCCTTCCGCCTGAGCTTCCTCAACAAATGCGATGAGGCGGAACGGGCGCTGGTCGCCGAATATTATCAGCGCGTGTTCGGCAAGGATCTGCCGGAAAGCGTGGCGAGCCGGGCGAACTGAGTGTTCGCCCTGCCTCCATGGCAGGGAGACAAGAGATGATCGTCGTCGAACGGATCGACCCCAATGGCGGGACGGCGCACCGGATCAGCATCCGGGGGCATGAGATTGTCGCAGACATGTCGGCGCCCGATGGCCATGATGCCGGGCCGGACCCGCATGACCTGTATGATACGGCGCTGGGCGCGTGCAAGGCGATGACCATGCTCTGGTATGCGCAGCGCAACGCCATTCCGGTGGAGGCTATCCATGTCGGCGTGGTGCGCGATGCGAGTCAGGAGCGCAAGGGCATCTACAAGCTGACCACGCGCATTGCGCTCACCGGAGACATGAGCGACGAGCAGCATGAGAAGCTGATCGCGGTCGCGGCCAAATGCCCGGTCCACAAGCTGATGAGCGAAGTCGAGACGCAGATCGAGACGATCGCGGTGCCACGCGTCGGCGAACCGGAGCGGCCATGAGCGAAGATAGCGTGATGGAGCGGAGCGGGCTGCCGCTGGCGAGCGCGTTCAACCTGCGCGATTTCGGCGGCTATCCGACGGCGGATGGGCGTATGATCCGGCGCGGGATGCTGTACCGGTCGGGCACGATGGCGCTGCTGACGCCGGAGGATACAGCGCAGCTGCAATCGCTGGGCATCCGCGCGATTTGCGATTTCCGCCGTCCGGGCGAGCGCCGGTCGGAGCCGACCAGCTGGCATGACGCGAGCGTCGATTATTATTGCCGCGACTATAGCGGGGCGACCGGCGTGCTGGTGGACATGGTGCGCGAGGAACGGACGACGGCTGCGGACATGCGGGCGGCGATGCTGAACGTCTATCATGAGATCGCGACCGACCATGCCGAGGCCTATCGCGCGATGTTCGCGCAGATGCTGGCTGGCCATGTGCCGATCCTGATCAACTGTTCGGCGGGCAAGGACCGGACCGGCGCGGGCGCGGCGATGGTGCTGGCGGCGCTGGGCGTGTCGCGCGATGTGATCGTCGAGGATTATCTGCTGACCAACAGCCATGCCGACTGGACCTGGCGGCTGGCGCAGGGCGAAAGCCACCTCAGCCGATTGCAACAGGCGCGGGCCGAGGTGCTGGCGCCGCTGCTGGTTGCCGATGCCGCCTATCTGGAGGCGCTGTTCACCCATTTCGATACGCTGCATGGCGGCATCGAGGGCTATTTGCGCGACGTTCTGGGCGTGGATGCGGCCGAGCGGGCGGCGCTGCGCGAGGCATTACTGACTCCATGACTGAACGGTCCCCCATCGACGCCTTCAAGGATGTGCTGTCCGGCGCAGCGCGCGCGATCACCCGCGATGCGGAGGTCGAGGTCGGCTTCACCGCCGATACGCCCCATGCCGTGGGCAAGGCGATCAAGGTGCCGAC
>JAGVJS010000420.1 GCA_020051025.1 Sphingobium sp.
GCGGCGTGAGCGCCGGCGGCAGATGCGACAACGAGCGAGACAGCCGAAACGCTGTTTTTCAACAGAGGCGATAGGATCATCATCTTTCCCTGAAACAATTATCGTTCAGGCATGAACGCTATCGGCAGCGCCTTCGCATATTAAACGAGTTAAATTTGATCGATGCTTAGTTTATTTTATCATAATATTTCAATATATCCATGAAATATACTCATAGGATCGAAAAGGCCTGATCCAGCGTCCTGACCAGTTTTATTTTACCGGCTTGCGCAAATATATCGATAAAAATCTTTTGATCGTTAATAATGGCTGGACTGATGGAGGCAACGTGACGGCTATTCTTACGCACCATGATGCGCGCAATGTCCAGTGGAAGTCCGGTTTCCGTCGACAGAACCCTGGCATAATCTTCGGGATGCACCGCCGCCCAATCCAGCGCCCTTCCCTCCCGTTGCAGAAAGTCGGCCAGGATGGTCCGCTTCGCCGCGATCGCGCTTTCATTGGCGACTTCAAAGGCATAGCCGTGAATCAGATCCCGACCATCGGCAACGACCCGCGCGCCCCTCAGCAATCGCCGCCGAACTATAAGGTGTCCAGCAAGCCCAGGCGTCGATCGTGCGTGAGGTGAACGCAGCGCGGGTATCGCCCGGCGTCAGCCAGACGAAATGTACGGCATCCGGCGACAGGCCGGCTTCATGCAGGGCACGCAGGGCGAGATAATAGCCGATCGACCCGCGCGTCGTGGCGATCCGCTTGCCCTTCAGGTCGGCAATGGTCCGGGCCGGGGAATCACCGGGCACGATAATGGCGACCGCCTCCGCAGGACGCGGATCGCTGCGCTGGGCGGAGACGGCTTTGATCGGCAAGCCGCTCTGATAGGCGAACTGAAAGGGGGCGTCACCGGCAAGACCGATATCCACGGCACCGTTGCCGACGGCTTCCAGCGCACCGGACGGAAGCATCAGCGCCTTCGTGCCGCCCTTTCTGGCTACCGACCTTGAGCGTATCGGCTGCGCTCGCCCGTCCGCAGCCGACCAACAGTCCGGTGGTGGCAAGACCAACAAGCGCTTGACGGCGGGACAGGCATGCAACGGTCATGCAGTCAGCCTATATTCCAGTGCGGCGGGTCGCATCGACCACCTGCCGGTTGAACGATCCGTCATAGCCCTGGTCCGCCCTTGGGATGCCCGGGGTGATGCCCGCCGCATGATAGCGTTCGAAAATGCGCGCCTGCTCCCGGATGAGTGCCGCGTCGATCGGAACGGCATTGCCGACATAGGATTGGGCGGCAAAGCGCGCCACCTCCACCGGAATGCCTGTTTCCTTCGCCAGTACGCGGGCATAATCGTCGAGATGATGGCGCGCCCAGGCCCGCGCCCGGGCCAGTCGCGCAACATAGTCGCCGAGCAGGGCGCGCTTCTGATTGATCGCCTTGTCATTGGCGGCGTAAAAGCCGACGCCGGTAGGCAGATTGCCGCCATCGGCGAGAATGCGATCGCCATCCTCCAGCAGCGCGATGCCAACATAGCTGCCCCAGGTCGACCAGGCATCGATCGCACCGGTCGCCAGCGCCGCTTTGGATTCCCCGTTGGACAGATAGGTCCAGCGGATCGAGCGGGGATCGATATCTGCCCGTTCGAGCAGCCGCAGCACCAGATCCTGCCCGGCCGATCCCCGGATCGTCGCCACCTTCTTGCCCCGCAGGTCGGCGAGCGATTGTATGGGCGAATTTTTCGGGACGACGATGGCAGACGCCTTGCCGGCATGATCACCGGTGGGACGATAGGCGGTCACCGCCCTGATCCGCGCGCCGCTGGCATAGGCGAAGGCAAAGGGCGCGGCGCCTATACCGCCAATGTCGATCGCGCCGGCATCCAGCGCCTCCAGCAATGGCGAAGCGGCCGGGAACAAGGCCCATTTGATCTGATAGGGAACATCGTCCAGTTCGCCCGCAGCCTTCAGCAGGGCCTGCGCGCCGCCGCGCTGGTCCCCCACGACCAGAGTGCGGGCATCGTCCGCTGCGCCTCCGGAAGCGGAACGGAACAGGATGAAGGCAAGCGCTGCCAAGATCAGCATTAACCCGCTCCATAGCCAAAGACGGGAGGCGCGGCGTACCATCCCCCCTTCCTGCCCCTCATATGCGCCCGGTTCGGTCATGCGCCCTTGCCTGTCACAGGTTGGCGTAGAGCGGTTCGTCGGCAATCAGGACGCGATGGAGAAGGCGCGGATAGTCGCCATAGTTGCGCACAGCATAATGGACCGCCGCGCGATTGTCCCAGAAGGCGACAGAGCCGGGTTGCCACGAGAAGCGGACCTGAAATTCGGGCCGCTTATATTGCAGCAATATCTGGTCGATCAGTTCGCGGCTTTCGCCGAGTTCAATACCCAGTATCTGCGGGTTCTGGGTCAGATTTACCCACAGAATCTTCTGGCCCGTCTCACGATGAGTGCGCACCACCGGATGAGCGACGATCGGATAATCATGGCCGTCCGCCAGCAGCGCCGCGCGATAGTCGTGGGTGACATGCAACCCCTCCAGCCGGGCCTTCAACTCGTCCGGCAGCCCTTCATAGGCGAGATGGGCATCGACCCAGACGGTGTCGCCGCCAACAGGCGGCAGATCGACCGCGCGTAGCACCGCGCCCCATGTCGGCACCAGGCGCCAGCTGGTATCGCTGTGATAGGCTTCGCCCGGTTTGATGTTTACCTTGGCCTGGCGCTTGTCGAAGCGCGCATTGTCGAGCGCGGAGATATTGTGGATGGGCGTGACCTTGGGGTCATGGGTCGTGCTGGGATGGGTATAGAGTGGTCCGAATTCGCCCGCGAAGGCGGCGTGACTGTCATTGTCCAGTTGCTGATCGCGGAAGAAGACGACCTTATATTGCAGCACCGCCGCGCGGATGGCGTCGCGGATGGCCGGGCTGATCGGCTTGCCGATGTCGATGCCGTGGATTTCGGCACCGATCGTGGGTTGGAGCGGGCGAATGTCGAGCTTTGCTGCTACGATGATTTCGGCTGCGGCTGTGGACATGATCTCATCCTTTCCTGCCATGAAGCTCCCGATGCGGAGCCATGAGCCAGGCGTATGAAATCCCGCCGGACAAATCCCATGATTATTTCTTGATCGCCTATGACCGCGCATGAAGCGGGCGAGAACACCGGTCATCCATCGGCGGATTTCAGCGAAATTGGCCTCGCTCTATTTGCAGGGGGCATAGATAGCCGAGCAATTCCCATAAGGCTGACATGCGCCAGAAGCGATCATATGGGAGCGATCAGGCGAACTCTGCCCTGATAGCCGATCCTTGTTCGTCTATTCTGGGCGCAGCGGCTGCATATTGGGCGCGACGGCCATCGATGCGAAGCGGTGTACGGGTCGTCATAACCTGCCTGTCGCGACTAGGAATGGATTGCAGCAGGTCGAGCCGGCGAAAGGCTTCGGACGCCAGCAGACCGGGCCAGTCCATAACCTCCGCACACCAGATATCCTGTGGCCGCAAATGCGCGAGCCAGTCGGCCGTATTCCGTTGCGCGAGACGATTTGCGACAATGGACTGGAGATGATCCCGGTCCAAAAAGGCATCGCCCGGCAAGGCTATGTCCAGCACGGCTTCCAGCTTTGCCAGCGGGGTCATGGCCAGCGCCAGCCATCCATCTGCCGTGCGATAAACGCCATAGGGCGCTGCCAGATAGGCATGGGCGTTGCGGTGCTTTGCGCGGTTGGGCAGGCGCCCCCCGTCATTGAGGTGCGTGGTCAGCACCTCGAACTGGAAATCCACCAGGGCTTCGAGCAGGCTGGTTTCGACATGGGCGCCCACCCCCTTGGTGCCGCGGCGGACGAGCGAGGCCAATATGCCTTCGGTCAGCACATGACCGGCCAGCATGTCGGCGATCGACAGGCCGAAAGGAACGGGGCCGTCGTCGGCGCTGCCATTCAGCCACATGACACCGGACAACGCTTGCGCCAGCAAATCCTGCCCAGGCCAGCCAGCCCAGGGGCCGTCCGCCCCATAGCCAGATATGGCGCCGATGACGAGGCGCGGGTTGCGTGCATGAAGCGCCGCAGGACCAACGCCAAGCCGGTCGGCCACGCCGGGCCGGAAATTCTGGATCACCACGTCGGCGCGATCGGCAAGGCGATAGAGAAGGTCGCGGTCGGCCGGCGTCGCATAGTCCAGCGCGATGCTTTCCTTATTCCGGTTAATCGCGTGGAACAGGGTGGAATCGCCGCCGATATCAGTGTCGGTCAGGTAGAGGCTGCGGCAGATATCCCCGATGCCGGGTCGTTCGACCTTGATGACGCGCGCACCGAGATCACCCAGGCGGAGGGCGGCGGAAGGGCCGGACAGGAATTGCGCCATGTCCAGCACGAGCAGGCCGTCGAGGGGCAAATCCGACATCAGAAGCTTTCGGCGAACAGTATATTGAGTGCGGCGATGACGGAGGCCGCGTCTTCGCGGGCGCGCAGGGCTGTGCTCAGGCGATCCGACGCCTGCTGCTGGAACGCCATATAGCCGGCGTGACGCGGGCGCAGCCACGCCGCGTCCAGCGTCGCCCGCGTGGCACGATAGAAGTCGGCGGTCTGGCTATTGACGGCGTCATCCTCCCACGCTTGCGCA
>JAGVJS010000146.1 GCA_020051025.1 Sphingobium sp.
ATGCCATCGCCGCCAACGCCCACGACCTTGCCCGGCTGCTGACGCTGGAACAGGGCAAGCCGCTGCCCGAAGCGCAGGGGGAAGTCGCCTGGACCGAAGGCTTCCTGCGCCATTATGCGACGCTGGACCTGCCCGACCGGATCATTCAGGATGATGACTCTGGCTATATCGCGGTGAAGCACCGGCCGCTCGGCGTCGTCGTCGGCATCATCGCCTGGAACTTTCCGCTGCTGGTCGCCTGCTGGAAGATTGGGCCGGCCGTGCTGGCGGGCAATGCCATCGTGCTGAAGCCCGCCCCCACCACGCCGGTCACGGCGCTGGCGCTGGGTGCGTTCTGCCGCGATATCTTCCCGGCAGGCGTGGTCAATATCATCACCGACGCCAACGACCTTGGCCCGCACCTCACCGCCCATCCCGATGTCGCCAAGATCGGCTTCACCGGATCGACCGCAACCGGCAAGCGCATCGCCGCCGGCAGCGCGGAGGGGCTGAAGCGCGTCACGCTGGAACTGGGCGGCAATGATCCGGCGATCGTGCTGGATGATGTCGATGTGCGCGAAACTGCCAAGGCGATTTTCGGCAACGCCTTCCTCAATGCCGGGCAGGTCTGCCTGGCGGTGAAGCGCGCCTATGTTCATGCCGATATCTATGACGCCATGTGCGCGGAACTGGCGGCGCTGGCGCAGGCCGCGATCGTCGGCGACGGGCTGGAGCAGGGGACGCAGATCGGCCCGATCCAGAACGCCGCCCAATATGAGAAGGTGAAGGGCTTCCTCGACGCCGCGCGGGCCGACGGCACGATCGTCGCGGGCGGGCAGGCGATGGAGCGCGCCGGCTATTTCATCGCGCCGACCATCGTGCGCGACGTGACCGATGGCATGAAGATCGTCGACGAAGAACAGTTCGGCCCGATCCTGCCGCTCATCAAATTCGATGATGTGGAGGATGTGATCGCGCGCGCCAATGCGTCCGACTATGGGCTGGGCGGGTCGGTCTGGTCCGCCGACGTCGGGCGTGCCGCCGCCATTGCCGCGCGGATCGAAAGCGGTCAGGTCTGGGTCAACCAGCATATCGCCATCGGCCCGCACATCCCGATGGCCGGCTTCAAGCAAAGCGGCCTGGGCGTCGAACAGGCGGAAGAGGGGCTTGCCGAATATAGCCAGTTGCAAGTCATCAACATCAAACGATGAGCGCATTGTCGATCGCACGGGGCACCACCGACGTCCCGTTGCTGGAAACCACAATCGGTCAGGCGCTGCTGGACATTGCGGCGGACCATGGCGACAGGCTGGCGCTGGTGTCGCGGCACCAGTCCATCCGCTGGACCTGGGCGCAGTTGCTGGCGCAGGTGGACTCCGTCGCCACCGGCCTGCTGGACCTTGGCGTGGGCAAGGGCGATCGGGTCGGCATCTGGGCGCCCAATTGTGCTGAATGGACGGTAATCCAGTTCGCGACGGCGCGGATCGGCGCCATCCTCGTCAACATCAACCCGGCCTATCGCACCAGCGAGGTCGACTATGCCCTGAACAAGGTCGGGTGCAGCCTGCTGGTCACCGCGCCCCGGTTCAAAAGCAGCGACTATGTCGCCATGCTGCGGGAAATTGGACCGGACCGGCTCCCCGCGCTCCGCCATGTGGTGGTGCTGGGCGAAGAACGGCAGGAAGGCTGGCTGAACTGGTCCGACCTGCTGGCGAAGGCCGACCCGGACCGGCTGACCGCGATCGAAATGACACTCGACCGCAACGATGCGATCAACATCCAGTTCACCAGCGGCACCACCGGCCAGCCCAAGGGCGCGACGCTGACGCACCGCAACGTGCTCAACAATGGCTATTTCTCGGCCCGCACCATGCGCCTCACTGCCGCTGACCGGCTCTGCATCCCGGTGCCGCTCTACCATTGTTTCGGCATGGTGCTGGGCAATATGGCGGCGCTGACCAGTGGCGCGGCGATGGTCTATCCGGGCGAAGCCTATGATCCCCGGCTGGTGCTGGACACGATACAGGCGGAGGGCTGCACCATGTTGCACGGCGTACCGACCATGTTCATCACCATCCTGAACCAGCCGGACCTCGATGGCTTCGACATATCGACCTTGCGCACCGGCATCATGGCGGGGTCGCCCTGTCCCGAAACGGTGATGCGGCAGGTGATGGATCGGCTGAATCTGCGCCAGATCACCATCGGCTACGGCATGACCGAAACCAGCCCGCTCACCACGCAGACGGCGACCGACGATCCGCTGGAGGAGCGGGTGACGACCGTGGGCCGCGTCCATCCCCATGCGGAGGCGAGGGTGGTCGGCCCGGATGGCGCGATCCTCCCCATAGGCCAGCAGGGCGAATATTGCTCGCGCGGCTATGCGATGATGCTCGGCTATTGGAACGATCCTGAACGCACGGCCGACGCGATCGACGCTGATGGCTGGATGCACTCGGGCGATCTGGCGACGATGGACGCGCGCGGCTATGTGCGCATCACCGGGCGGATCAAGGACATGATCATCCGCGGTGGCGAAAATATCTATCCGCGTGAGATTGAGGAATATCTGCTCCGTCACCCGGCCATAGCCGATGCGCAGGTGTTCGGCGTCGCCGACGACAAGTTCGGCGAGGCAGTCTGCACCTGGATCATCCCCAGGGCGGACGCCATCCTGTCGGAACAGGATGTGCTGGACCATTGCCGGGGACAGATCGCCCATTATAAAATCCCCCGCTATGTGCGGATCGTCGACCGGTTCGAAATGACGGTGACGGGAAAGGCGCAGAAGTTCGAAATGCGAGCGATCATGGAGCGGGAATTGGGTCTTGGTATCTGAAGCGAGCGGCGCGCAGGCCTATTTCCTGCGCATGGACGATGGCCGCTTCATGCCTACGGCGCATGTCGGTGGCGCCTGGAATGTCGCGGAACAGCATGTCGCGCCGGCGATCGGCCTGATGGTCCATGCGGTGGAGGCGGATCATGCCGCACGCCGCACCGACCGCTTGCAGGTCGCCCGCCTCTCCTATGACATATGGGGCGTCATCCCGATGGACGCAGTGGAGATGGAGGTCGCCGTGCTGCGTCCCGGCAAGACCATCGAACTGGTCGAGGCACGCCTCAGCCATGGTGGCCGCACCGCCATCGTCCTGCGCGCCTGGCTGACCCAGGCCTATGACAGCCATGCTCTGGCGGCGGTCAACTTCCCCCCGCTGCCAC
>JAGVJS010000360.1 GCA_020051025.1 Sphingobium sp.
CATGATGTTCTTGTCGCCGAAACGGGCCTGAATATCGGCCGACATCACCGGCGCACCGAACAGATTGTCGGTCGGAATGTCGAAGAAGCCCTGGATCTGACCCGCATGCAGGTCGACCGACAACACGCGGTCGGCGCCGGCGGTGGTGATCAGGTTGGCGACCAGCTTGGCGCTGATCGGCGTGCGCGGGCCGGGCTTACGGTCCTGACGGGCATAGCCGAAATAGGGGACGACGGCGGTGATTCGTTTGGCCGACGCGCGCTTGAGCGCATCGATCATGATCAGCAATTCCATCAGATTGTCGTTGGTCGGATAGGCCGTCGACTGGATTACGAATACGTCCTCGCCGCGGACATTCTCATGAATTTCCACGAAAACTTCTTCATCCGCGAAACGGCGGACGCTGGCGTCAGTCAGGGGGATTTCGATATAGTCGGCGATGGCGGCCGCAAGCGGCTTGTTTGAATTGCCGGTCATGAGTTTCATGGCGAAAATCCCCAGGCTAATTGGCGTGACGAATTGATGACGATGCGCGAAACGCGGCCCCTTTAGCGGCGCAGGTCCGATGTGGAAAGGCGCTTTTGCGCCCTGCGACAAAATGGACTAGGGCGCGGCTATGACCGACAAACTCGTGATCGCGCTCGCGCAGATGACCCAATATATGGGCGACCCCAAAGCCAATGCCGACGCCATGCTGGAATGGCGCGCGCGGGCAAAGGGCGCGGACCTGATTGTTTATCCCGAACTGCAACTGATCGGCTATCCGCCCGAAGATCTGGTGCTCAAGCCCGCTCTGCTCGATCAGGCCAATTATCATCTCGACCGCATGGCGCAGGAAACGGCGGACGGCGGCCCGGCGATGCTGGTCGGCACCGTGGTTGCTTCGCAGGGCGTTCTCTTCAACGTCGTCGCCCTGCTGGAAAATGGCGCTGTCACCGCGATCCGGCAAAAGCGTGAACTGCCCAATTACGGCACGTTTGACGAAAAACGCCTCTTCGCTCCCGGCCCGTTGCCGGCCCCGATCGACTTCCGGGGCGTGAAGATCGGTATCCCCATCTGCGAGGATATCTGGTTCCCCTTCGTCACTGCCCATCTGCGGGCAGAAGGCGCGGAAATCCTCATCAGCCCCAATGGCAGCCCGTTCGAAGTCGACAAGGATGATCGCCGCCTCAACGCAGTCGCGGGCACCCGCGTGCGCGAAACTGGCCTGCCGCTCGTCTATCTGAACCGCGTTGGCGGGCAGGACGAACTGGTGTTCGACGGCGCCTCCTTCGTGATGAACGGCGACCTCAGCCTCGCGCACCAGATGCCCGATTGGGAAGAGGCGCTGGTGCTGACGACGTGGGAGAAGTGGGACGGCCAGTGGGTCTGTATCCCCGGCGAGCAGCACGCGCTCGATCCGCGTCCGGCCGACATCTACAACGCCATGGTGCTGGGCCTGCGCGACTATGTAAACCGCAACCGCTTTCCCGGCGTGGTGCTGGGTCTGTCGGGCGGCATCGACTCCGCTCTGTCCGCCGCCGTCGCTGTCGATGCGCTGGGACCGGATCGGGTCTGGTGCGTCATGATGCCCTCGCGCTTCACCAGCCAGGAGAGCCTGGACGACGCCATCGAATGCGCCCGCCTGCTCGGCGTCCGTTACGACACTATTCCCATCGAACCGGCCGTCGCCGCTTTCGACACGATGCTTGCCCCCGTCTTCGACGGCCGCAGCCGCGACCTGACCGAAGAGAATATCCAGTCGCGCATCCGGGGCGTGACGCTGATGGGCCTGTCCAACAAGTTCGGCCACATGCTGCTGACCACCGGCAACAAGAGCGAGATGTCGGTCGGCTATGCCACCATCTATGGCGACATGGCGGGCGGCTATTCGGTGCTGAAGGACGCCTATAAGACGACCGTGTTCGACCTGTGCCGCTGGCGCAACGCGCATGTCCCGTCGCTGGGCGCCGGCATCGGCCCCGAAGGCCCGGTCATGCCCGATCGCGTCATTACCAAGCCGCCCAGCGCCGAACTGCGCGACAACCAGCGCGACGACGACAGCCTGCCGCCCTATGAAGTGCTGGATCCGATCCTCTACGGCCTGGTCGAGGAGGAATTGTCGGTCGACAAGCTGGTCGAGCGTGGTTTCGAGAAGGAGACGGTCGCCCGCATCGAGCGCCTCCTCTACATCGCCGAATATAAGCGCCGCCAGTCGCCGCCGGGCGTAAAGCTTGGCATCCGCAATTTCGGCCGCGACCGCCGCTATCCCATCACCAACGGCTTCCGCTCTATATAAGGCGGCAGAAGAGTATCATGACCGTCATCACCCGCTTCGCCCCGTCGCCCACCGGCCATCTCCATGTCGGCAATATCCGCGCCGCGCTCCACAACTGGCTGTGGGCGCGCAAGTCCGGCGGGCAATTCCTGCTGCGCCTGGACGATACCGACCTTGAACGCTCGCGCCCCGAATATGCGGACAGCATCAAGGCGGACCTGGCCTGGCTCGGCCTCCACTGGGATGGCGAGGAAAAACAGTCCGACCGCTTCGCCCTTTACGAAGCGCGGTTCGAAGCGCTCAAGGCATCCGGCCATGTCTATCCCGCCTATGAAACGGCTCAGGAACTGGACCTGCGCCGTAAGGTGCTGCTGGGCCGCGGTCTGCCCCCGGTCTATGACCGCGCCGCCCTGTCGCTGACCCCGGATCAGATTGCCGCCTACGAAGCCGAAGGCCGCACGCCCCACTGGCGCTTCAAACTGGACCATGAACAGCCGATCGTCTGGACCGACCTGATCCGCGGCGATCAGCGCTTCGATCCCAAACTCCTGTCCGACCCGGTGATCCGCCGCGCCGACGGCAGCTGGCTCTACATGCTGCCCTCGGTCATCGACGATATCGCCATGGGCGTGACCCATGTGCTGCGCGGGGAAGACCATGTCTCCAACACCGCGACCCAGATTCAGATGTTCACCGCGCTCGGCGCACCGCTCCCGGCCTTCGCTCATGAAGCGCTGCTCACCGGCAGCGAGGGCAAGTTGTCCAAGCGCCTCGGTTCGCTCGGCGTCGCTCATTTCCGTGAGATCGGCCTCGAAGCCATGAGCGTCGCCTCGCTGCTCGCGCGCCTCGGCAGTTCGCAGCCGATCGAGCCGTTCGCCGCGATGCAGCCGCTGATCGACAGTTTCGCCTTCGCCCATTTCGGCCGCGCGCCTGCGCGCTTCGATGAAGGCGAACTGGCGACCCTCAACCAGAAGATCGTTCATCTCCTCCCCTATGACGCCGTCGCCGATCGCCTGCCCGAAGGCGTGGACGCCGTCGCCTGGGCCGCGATCCGCCCCAATCTGGAAACCGTTGCGGGTGCCGCTGACTGGTGGCGCATCGTCACCGGCCCGATCGCCGCCCCTGAAGTGGCGCAAGAGGATCGCGATTTCCTGGCCAGCGCGCACCGCATCCTGTCCGACACGGCCTTCGACGCTGATATCTGGCGCACGCTGACCAATGCGCTGAAGGACGAAACCGGTCGCAAGGGCAAGGCGCTCTTCCTCCCCCTGCGCCGCGCGCTGACGGGACTGGATCATGGTCCCGACATGGCCCAGCTCCTGCCCCTGATCGGCAAGGATAAGGCACTGGCCCGGCTCCGGTCCTGAGCGCGACGGCCGACTGGACGGTGTGGATCGACCGCTTGCCGGGCGCAGGATCGACGCTCCTTTAGAGCGTCTCCTCAGCAGATGGACTCATCTGCTGACCCGGAAAACGCGGTAAAACAAGGATCTGGCATATCCGATCCGATGCAATCGGATCGGACGCTCTAGTCGCCGTTGGCATCAACCATGAACACCGTGGGTTTGCCGCGCGACCCCGGCTCCCATCCTGCCGACAATGCCGCCCGCACCCCGCGCGAAGCAATCGCATCGTTGATGTGCAGGCGCCCCTTGGGCAATCCTCGCATCAGGCGCTTGGGAGCCGGAAATTCCAGCACGGCCTGACGCGGCATGTCTTTCTGGCGCAGGGAGACGGTCATCCCCTTCCAGCCATCGGAAGAGGATAATTGAGGCTCGGTCAGGAGTTCCCAATCATATTTGTAACCATCGATCTCTACAGTGCCGCTGCGGCCGGGTGCTTGAAACATGGCATGCCCTTAGCATGTCGGCCGCGTGACTTCATCCCCGCTATCGCAGGCTTTTCTTGACGCGCTCATGAGGGGGGCGTCTTAACCGCCCAACCAGTCGCACAGGATCTCGCCTCTATGCCCTTCGGGCGCCAGCGCCGCGCGCAATGCTTCCAGCAGCGGCGGCAGCGCCTGGGTGAAGGCATAGGGCGGATTGACGATGAAAAGGCCTGCGCCATTATAAATGCCGGGCTGCTCGCTATCATAGAGCCAATGCTCCACCCGCAGAAATTTCGGGATGCCCAGCCTGCGTAACTGCTGCGTCCACTGCCTATGCGTGGCATAATCTTTCAGCGGAAACCAGATCACCGTCACGCCATGCGCCCATTTGCGGTGTGCGGCGGCAAGGGTGGCGGTGATGCGCGCGCGCTCGTCCGTCTGCTCATAGGGCGGATCGACCACCACCACGCCGCGCGGGGTGCGGGTCGGCACCATGGCCAGCCATAGTTCGTAGGCGTCGCGTTCATGCACGGCCGCACTTGTGCCCCGCATCACGCCGCGCAGGGTGTAGGCGTCGTCCGGATGCTTTTCGTTGAGGATCAGACCATCCTGCGGCCGCAAAAGCTGCGCCAGAAACTGCGGCGAGCCGGGATAGAGGCGCGGTTCGTCTCCCTCATTCACCGCCTGCACGGCGGCGCGATAGTCGTCCAGCAAGGGGTTCGGGTCGGCAAAGGCCCGCATCACGCCCTGCATGGCTTCGCCGGTGCGCTGGGCCTGGTCGCCGCCAAGGTCGTACAGCCCGCAGCCGGCATGGGTGTCGATCAGCGTCAGCGGGCCGGGCTTGTGCTGCAAGGCCTGCACCAGAGCGATCAAAAGGCTGTGCTTTACAACATCGGCGCTGTTGCCGGCATGGAAGGAATGGCGATAATTCATGGTGACTCAAAATCCTGACGATCCGCCTTTACGGTCTGCCGCACCGTCTGCAAACCGGTAGTGGCCGATTGTCGAATGACAGCTTACCGGTCAGTGGAGCCAGATAGCGGTCTGTCCGATTTCGGACAGGATAGCGGACCGGGCAGAATCGACCAGAAGCAGAAGTGCGGCGGCCGTTTTCGCTTGCCTCATAGCCGTCACCTCAGCGGAGGCGGGGGTCTCAGGCGGCAGCAGAAGGAGGTCAGTCGCCTTTCGCTATCCGTTTACGCAGCGTGCGCCTGCCTGAGATCCCAGCCTTCGCTGGGATGACGGTTTAAGGTCAAAGAATGGGCCATGTCCGCTCCCGACCAGAAGCGGCCATATAATCCTCCCCGCGCGTAGCGGGGGGAGGGGGACCGTTCGCGCAGCGAATGGTGGAGGGGTAATGGCGCAGCGTTGCGCTTTTTCCCCTCCACCGCCTTC
>JAGVJS010000366.1 GCA_020051025.1 Sphingobium sp.
GTGGTAGCCTTCTTGGGCGTCTCGTTCGCCTTCACCGGCGAAGGGCGGGATTGCAGGCCCAGGCGGTGTGCCTTGCCGATCACCGCATTGCGGCTGACTCCGCCCAGTTCTTCGGCGATCTGGCTGGCGGTCAGGCCGCGCTCCCACATACCCTTGAGCTGGTCGATACGCTCGTCGGTCCAGGACAATGAAAAACTCCTCACAAATCTCGTCTGGCTTCCTATATGGGAAGCACGCCGCGCCGGTTCAAATCCTTGGACCTTCCCCCTTGCAGCACAACGGACCAGCCGATAGTCGATCCGACCATGAACGACCAGCCAAAAATTCATGCCGCCCCTGCGGTGCAGCCTCCGTTGGCCGAACCGGGCGTGCCGCAAATCCGGAACATCAACTGGGCCGGTACATGGGCGCTCTATGCCAAGGAAGTGCGCCGCTTCATGAAGGTGCAACTTCAGACGGTCTGGGCGCCGGCGATCACAACGCTGATGTTCCTTATCATCTTCATCGTTGCGCTGGGGGGCAGCGGGCGAACGGTGATATTGCGTGGTGAGGCAGTCCATTTCGCCGACTTCATTGCGCCGGGCCTCATCATCATGGGCATGATCAACGCCTGTTTCGCCAATGCCAGCTTCGCGCTGATGGTTGGCAAGGTACAAGGCACTCTGGTCGACTATCTGATGCCCCCTATTGCGGTCGGCGAACTGCTGTTCGCACTGGTCGCATCTTCGGTGACGCGGGCGGTTTTCGTCGGCTGCGCCCTGTGGCTCGCTATGGCGCTATGGCCCGGTGTACATGTCGCCCCTGCGCATCTTTGGGCGGTCGTCTGGTTTGGGCTATTGGGAACCAGCTTCATTGCTTTTCTGGGGGTGCTGACCTCGATCTGGGCAGAAAAGTTCGATCATGGCGCGGCGATCACCAATTTTGTGATCAGTCCGCTCGCCTTGTTGTCGGGCACCTTCTATTCGATCGACCGCCTGCCACCATTGTTCCAGGCAATCAGCCACGCAAACCCCTTCTTCTATATCATTTCCGGCTTTCGCTATGGCTTCGTTGCGGCGGCCGATGTGAATATATTGGTGGGCAGCAGTGTGCTGCTGGGCCTCAATCTCGTCTTGGGTAGCCTGTGCTACACATTGTTGCGGCGGGGCTGGAAGATTAAAGCCTGACCTCGTCAGAGGAAGGCAGCGAAAAGCGGCACGATGATCCCCATCAGGAAGATTATGGTCGCTGCGATTACCCAGTGAAGCAGGCGTGGATGGGCCATATTGTCATTGTTGGTCATGCAACCGTCCTGCTGTCAGTCCGTCGTCACACTATCATGCCACAGCGTTTAGGGGCTGGTCACCAATTTCTGCCACAGGCGGGACAAACGGTTCAGGCAAAGGAACGTATGTGAAGGTAGCGCTGGTATTCGGGACGCGGCCCGAAGCGATCAAGATGTTTCCGGTGGTTCACGCACTGTGCGCGCAGCCTGGCGTGGAAGTTCGCGTTATCGTGACCGCGCAGCATCGAGGCCTGCTGGATCAGGTGCTCGCGATCGCGGGCGTGGTGCCGGATATCGACCTGGATGTCATGGTTCCCAATCAGACGCTGGACGGGCTGACTGCCAAGCTGATCGTAGAACTGGGCAAGGCATTCGACGCGGAAAAGCCGGATCGTATCGTCGTGCATGGCGATACGCTGACCACCATGGTGGCCAGTCTTGCCGCTTATTATCGCAAGATTCCTGTCGCTCATGTCGAAGCTGGCCTGCGCAGCGGCGATATCCATCATCCCTGGCCCGAAGAGGTCAATCGCCGCGTCGTTGCCTGCATCGCGGACATGAATTTCGCGCCCACGCAGGCTGCCGCCGATGCGTTGCTCGGGGAAAGTCGCGATCCTTCGAGCATTCACATCACGGGTAACACGGTGATCGACGCATTGCTCGCCACCCGTGATCGGGTGCTGGCGGAGCCGACACTGGCCAGTGGCCTCGATGAACTGGCGGCGCGTTTTGCTGGCAAGCGGATCGTTGCCGTCACCAGCCACAGGCGCGAAAATTTTGGCGGCGGCATGGAGGCGATCGCCCGCGCTATCGCCGATATCGCCGCGCGGCCCGACGTGGCGGTGATCTTCCCGGTCCATCCCAACCCCAATGTCCGTCCGGTGATGGACGCTGTGCTCGGCGATCTCCCCAACGTCGCGATGATCGAGCCGCTCGACTATCCCCATTTCGTCCGCCTGCTCGACCTGTGCGATCTGGTCCTGACCGACAGCGGCGGCGTTCAGGAAGAAGCGCCTTCGCTTGGCAAACCGGTGCTGGTAATGCGTGAAACCACGGAACGGCCCGAGGGGGTGGAAGCCGGCACGGCGAAGCTGGTCGGTACTGACCGCGCGCTGATTGTGCGGGAAGTGCTAGGCCTGCTGGACGATGAGGACGCCTATCAGGCCATGGCTCGCGCGCATAACCCGTTCGGTGATGGGCACGCGGCGGACCGGGTTGCGAGAGTGATTGCGGGTGTTGCCTGATCGGGACCGACTTGAGCGGCTGTTCGCCGTGAATCAGTCGGATGACGAGGATATTGTCGACGTTAGGGAGTTTCAGAGTTACGCGCCGGTAATGATGTGCGGTGCGGCGATCGCATTCATCATGACTGCCGTCGCACTGGCGATATTGTCCATGACGCAGGCCCCAAAATGGATAAGTGTGACGCTGATGATATTCTGCGTCACAACGCCCTTCGGCGGACTGTTGATACGGATATGGAACAAGCCTGCGGTCCGCCTCCCATCTGGCTATGTGATGCGAGGGGTTTCGTGCCGGCTATATGCCGGTCTGGCATGGATAGTAGCGATTCTGTTGATCGTGTTGCGGATGTTGACGGGGTGATCCGCAATCTGCCACCGTTACCGAAATCTTCAGCATTTTCGGGCAGAAACACGGCCAAATTCACCGATTGAAGGATTGCCAGCCTTATGCCCGTCGACGCCAAGCAGAAGGTTTCCGTCGTTGGCCTTGGTTATATCGGCCTGCCGACCGCCGCCCTGATCGCCCGTGGCGGCGCGCAGGTGGTGGGGATCGACGTTAGCGCTCATGTGGTTGAAACGGTCAATTCGGGCCGCGTCCATATCGAGGAAGTCGATCTCGACGGTCTGGTGCAGGGCGTGGTCGCCCGCGGCAACCTGCGTGCATCGCTGGACGTCGAGGAAAGTGACGTCTTCATCATCGCCGTGCCGACCCCGGTAGCGGAGGATCGCGCGCCCGACATCAGCTATGTGCTCAAGGCCGCGCGCACGATTGCCCCGGTGTTGAAGGCCGGTGACACCGTCATCCTCGAATCGACCTCGCCGGTCGGTACGACCGAAGCGATGCGCGACGTGATCGGCTCCATCCGTCCCGACCTCAAAATGCCCGGCACGGGTGTCGCGGGCGATATCGCTATCGCCTATTGCCCGGAGCGCGTTCTGCCCGGCCGCATTCTTGTGGAACTGATCGACAATGATCGCTGCATCGGCGGCATAACGCCTCGCTGCGCGCGTAAGGCGCTGGGCTTCTATCGCCAGTTCGTGCGGGGCGCCTGCATCACCACCACCGCCCGCGCCGCGGAGATGGTGAAGCTGGTCGAAAACAGCTTCCGCGACGTCAACATCGCTTTCGCCAACGAACTGTCGGTCATAGCGGAGAATATGGACATCGACGTGTGGGAGGTGATCCGCCTCGCCAACCGGCATCCGCGCGTCAACATATTGTCGCCCGGTCCCGGCGTGGGCGGCCACTGCATTGCCGTCGATCCATGGTTCATCGTCCATGGCGATCCGGAAAATGCGCGCATCATCCGCACTGCGCGCGAAGTGAATGACGGCAAGACCGATTATGTCGTCGCCAAGGCATCCGACCTGATTGACGAATTTGGCGATGAGGACATTGCCTGCCTCGGCCTCGCCTTCAAGGCGAATATCGACGACTTTCGCGAAAGCCCGGCGGTCAAGGTCGCTGGGCGCCTCGCTCGCCGCTATGGCCGCCGCATCAAACTGGTCGAACCCTATGCCCGCGACCTGCCGATGGAATTTGCCGGAACCGGCGCCGAACTGATCGATCTCGATACGGCTCTGGAACAATGTGGCGTGTTCGTCATTCTTGTCGATCATGACATGTTCAAATCTGTCCCCGTCGACGAACGCGCCGGCAAGGCCGTTTATGACACAAGGGGCATCTGGCCCGATCAACCGCGTCGTCAGGCGCAGCCGACGCCCGGTCGCATCGCGATCTGACGCGTCGTTTGGCGTCCGGGCGGGGCGTTCGGCCCGTCCCGTCTGTGGTTGCCATCCCTGCGCTGCCTCGTTAACCCCCGGCCTCGACTGGGTCTTGACGGGGCAAAAGCCGGGATGAAGCGGGGAAATAGCATCAATTTGTCGATGGTCATGCTGGCAGCCTGCGGGTTGCTCGGCGGCTGTTCGACCGTCGAGGATGCGCCGCGGGGTGAGGCTGCCTATGCCGCCATCCCGCCTGCGCCCGCCGTCGGCATGGATTATCGCATCGCGCCTGACGATGTGTTGCGCGTACAGGTCTATCATGAGCCTGACCTGTCGCTGGAAGATGCGCAGGTGACGGCGGCCGGCATGGTCCGTATGCCGCTGGTCGGAGACATATCGGTCGCTGGTCTTACATCGGGCGAAGCGGCGGATGTCATCGCCGGGCGCCTGGGGCAACGCTATCTGGTGTCACCGCAAGTCACCTTGTTCGTCAAGAAGGCGGTAGGGCGCCGCGTCACGCTGGACGGCGAAGTGCGCGAGCCCGGCCTGTACCCGGTAGAGGGACGCCTGACCCTGTTGCAGGCGGTCGCGCTGGCCAAGGGGCCGACTCGGCTCGCGGGCCTTGGCCAGGTCGTCGTCGTGCGCCAACTGGATGGCCAGCGACAGGCTGCGCTGTTCGACCTCGCCGCCATCCGAAAGGGGAAGGCGCCCGATCCCGAAATTCTGCCCGGCGACAGGGTCATCGTCGGCCTGTCGCGCGCCAAGGCGATATTGGGCGGCGCACTGCTGGCCGTGCCGGCGCTCGCCACCGGCTTCATCGCGCTGGACGGAGGACGATGATGGCACCCGTTACCTTTCCTTCCGATGAAAATACGGGCGAAAGCCTGACTGCACGCCTGTCCGCTGCGGCGCACTATGGCTGGCTGGTACTGCGGCGCCATCGCGTCATCCTGTTCGTGACCATGGCCCTGAGCCTGCTGGCCGGTGCCATCATCATCCTGACGTCCACGCCCGACTATCGCGCAACGGCTTCGGTCGAGGTTGAAGATGTCCCTGCCGGTGCCGCCGGCTCTTCTGCCGCGCAGCGGGCCGGTGCATCCAACGACACCGAAAGCCTGATGCAGACCGAACTTGAGGTACTGCGTAGCCGGGCTCTGGCCGAAGAAGTCTCCCGCTCGCTGGCGCTGGTCGGCACGCCTACCTTCTTCAAGGGGATGGACCGCGAACGTCCAACCCAGGGCGTCGGCACCCTGTCTCAGCGGCAGGTGGAACAGGATATGGTCGTGCGTCTGCTGCGCGAAAATCTGGAGGTGCAGTTGCCCGGCAAATCGCGGGTATTGCGTATCAGCTTCGTCAGTTCCGACCCGGTCCTGTCTGCCCGCATCGCCAACAGCTATGCCGACAGTCTGATCCGCGCAGACCTGAAACGCGGGTTCGAATCGGGCGTGCAGGCGCGCCGTTTCCTGCTGGGCGAACTGGATGGTGCCCGCAACGATCTGTCGCGAGCCGAGCGCGACCTTGCTGTCTACGCCGCCCGTAATGGTGCGGTGCTGCCTTCGGAAGCGAAGGATGGAGAGGGCGATAAGGCGGCCAGAGCGCCTGTCGCTCCGGCGTCGCCCGATGGCGCCGTCGCGACCCGGCTCGCGCAGTTGAACGGCTATCGTGCGCAGGCGGTGGCGGATCGGATCGCGGCGCAGAAGCGCTGGGAAAGTGCGCGCCAGTCCAGTGCGGATACCTTGCCCGAAGTGCTGGGTAACGGCGCGATGCAGCAGATCATGGCTGAACGGGCGCAGGCCCGCGCGGCGCTGGCCGAGGAACGGCAGTTCCGCAAGGATGCCCATCCCGAAATGCGCGAGGCCCGTGCCCGATTGGTGGCATTGGACGAGCAGGCCGATAGCATGGCGAACAGCATCCGTGCCTCGCTGCGCGAGCAATATGAGGTTGCCCGACGCGGTGAGGATCAGATCGCCAAGGAAATCGCCCAACTGGAAGAGCAAGCGCGGGTCGAGCAGGGCCGCGATGTCCAGATGGGCATCATGGAACGGTCGGTCGACACCTATCGCATGCTGCATGACAGCCTGTTGCAGCGCTATCGTGACATGGCGTCGCAGGCGGGATTCCAGGCGGGCCGCATCCAGCCGCTCGATCGGGCAGCGGTGCCGACCAAGCCTTTCTCGCCCCGCATCGGCCGTATCCTGTTGCTGGCTTGTCTTGGCGGTATGGCGCTTGGCCTGTTGCTGGTCGCGGCGCGGCATATGTTCGATGATGCGGTGACCTCTGCCGATACGCTGGCCGAACGGGTCGGCCTGCCGTTGCTGGGCGCGGTGCCGGTGACGGGTGACAACCCGCAGCCGCCGGAAATCTTCACCCCCATCGCGTCCTCGCTGCTGCTGGCGTCAGCCGATGGCCTGCCGCGCTCGATCCTCGTCACCAGCGCGCAGGAGGGGGAGGGCAAGTCGCTCACCCTGCATGCTCTTGCGCTGGCATTGGCAGGCCTCGGCAAGTCGGTACTGGTTGTCGATGGCGACATGCGACGGCCTGCGCAGCATCGCCTGTTCCGCCTGTCGCCGACGCGGGGGATCAGCGAAGTGCTGACCGGGCAGGCGAGCGCGCAGGACGTGATCGTCCCCACCGGCGTTACCGGTGTGGCGTTGCTGCCCTGTGGCACTCTGCCGCCCAATCCTTCCGAGCTTCTGTCCACCCCGGCGCTCGACGGACTGCTGGCAGCGGTGCGCGATAGCTATGACACGGTGCTGATCGATGCGCCGCCGATCCTGGGCCTGGGCGA
>JAGVJS010000248.1 GCA_020051025.1 Sphingobium sp.
ACTTCGCCTTGCCCAGCGCCGACACGGTCACGTCCAGCCGCTGGCCGGGCTTGGCAAAGGCCGGCAGGTCGGCGGTCACCAGAACGGCGGCCGCATTCTTCAGCGCCGGATTGATGTTCGACGGCAGCGTCAGGCCGAAACGCGACACGACGCCCTTCATGCCCTCGGTCGCATATTGGATGCTGTCGTCGCCGGTGCCGGCCAGGCCCACGACGATGCCATATCCGGTCAACTGGTTGGGACGGACGCCCTGGAACGTGCCCAGATCCTTGATCCGTTCGGCATGGGCCGGCACGGCCACGCCGCCAAAGGCCAGCGCGAAGATCGGGAGAAGCAGGCGAAGAAGGCGGATCATGGTCGTTCCGGTTTCCATCAGAAGGGGCTGATTGCGGAGAAGAAGCGCTGGAACCAGCCCTGACGGCTGGCATTGGCGATCTCGCCCTTGCCCTTGTAGATTATCTTGGCGTCGGCCACGCGGGTCGACGCGATGCGATTGTCGGGCGCGATGTCGGCCTGGCGGACAAGGCCACTGATCTGGATGAACTCGTCGCCGCGATTGAGCGTCAGCGCCTTCTCGCCCTTCACCAGCATCGTGCCGTTGGGATAGACCGCCGCGATCGTCACGGTAATCTCGCCGGTCAGCGCGTTCGACTGGCTGGCATTGCCCTTGCCAGCGAACGTATTCTGGCCGCTGGCGCCGATATCGGTGGGCGAAATCAGCTTGGACAGGATGCCGGTGCTTGGGGGCGTCAGGCCGACGGAGCCGTTGCGGGCGGTGTCGGCGCTGGTCGTCTTGCTCGCCTGCGTCCGCTCAACCAGCACAATGGTGATGATGTCGCCCACTGTGGTGGCGCGCGCGCCGCTGGTCAGCGGGGTATAGCCCACCGATGCCTGAAAAATGGAGCCGTTCGCCGCTGGCGCAACCGGTTGGGCGACGGTCGGCATATAATAGTCGCGCTCGACCTCGCGCTTCTTCTTCTTGGCAGCTTCCAGCGGGGAAGAAGCCAGCGCGATCAGCGAGACAGCGGCAAGGACGGCGTGGGACAGGCGCATCATTCAGCCTTAGATATTCTGGTTGACGTACTGGAGCATCTCGTCGGTCGCCTTGATCATCTTGCTGTTGACCTCATAGGCGCGCTGGGTTTCGATCATGTCGACCAGCTCCTCGACGATGTTGACGTTCGACGTTTCCAGATAGCCCGACCGCATCAGGCCGCGACCTTCCAGACCCGCGACGCCGACCTGCGGCACGCCACTCGCGGCGCTTTCGGTCAGCAGGTTGCCGCCGATGGAGGTCAGGCCCGCCGGGTTCATGAAGGTGGCGATTTCGATCTGGCCAAGGTTGCTCGGCTGGCTTTCGCCCTGCAATGTCGCAGTCACGGTGCCGTCATTGCCGATCGCCACGGACGTCGCGCCTTGCGGCACGGTGATTTGCGGGATCAGCGGCAGGCCATCGCTGGTGACGACGGTGCCTTCGGCGGTGACGCTGAAATTACCGGCGCGGGTATAGGCGATGGAGCCGTCCGGCTTTTGAACCTGAAAATAGCCCGACCCTTCGATCGCGATATCCAGAACATTGTTCGTCTGGTTCAGCGTGCCCTGGGTGTTGATCTTGCTGGTGCCCTGCAACGCCACGCCAGAACCCAGGTTCAGACCGTTTGCGAACTTATTCTCGCTGTCCGAATTGGAACCCGCCTGGATGATCTGCTGATATGCCAGCGTCTCGAAATCGGCACGATCCTTCTTGAAACCGGTCGTGTTGACGTTCGCCAGGTTGTTGGCGATCACGCGCATCTTCGTGTTCTGCGCGTCAAGGCCGGTGCGGGCGACATGAAGGGCGGCGTTGCTCATCGTTCAATCTCCGTGGCGGCATCCCGAAAGATGCTCATGCGTCCATCACAGCAAGATGCGTGCCAATATTAAGCATTTCCAATCCGGCCGTTTACGGTCAGCGGCTCGGGCGATGCGGTATCAAAAGACGCTGGCCATTAACCGTCGAGGCGCATCAGCGACGCGCCGCCATCGTCCAGCTGCTTGGCGGTATCGATCATCTTCACCTGGGTTTCCCAGGCGCGGCTGGCCTCGATCATCTGGATCAGGGCCTGCGTCGCATTGACATTGGACCCTTCCAGCGATCCCGACGTCACAGTGGCCAGCGGGTCGGCCGGCAATGCGCCGCCATTCACCTCGCGGAACAGGCCGTCCTTGCCCTTGGCGATGCTGGACCCTGCGGCATTGACCAGCTTCAGCTTGTCGACTTGCGCCGGGTTGGCAGGGTCGCCGCCCTGCGGCACGCCCCAGATGCTGCCATCCTGGGCGATCGATACGCTGTCCATCTGCGGCAGGGTGATCGGGCCGCCCTCGCCCAACACGGCAAGGCCGTCGCCCGTGGTGAGGAGGCCGCTGTCCGTGACCTTAAGGTCGCCGCGGCGCGTATAGGCTTCGCTGCCGTCCGCGGCCTGAACGGCGAGCAAGGCATCGCCGTTCATGGCCACGTCCAGCGTGTTGCCGGTTTCGGTCATCGCGCCTTGCGCCATGTCGGCGGCGATGACCTGTTCGGAAGCCTGGGCACGGGTGTCGAACGTGTCGCCCTTGATCCAGCGCGTCTCGGCATTGGCGATTTCGGCGCGAAAGCCGACGGTGTTGACGTTCGCAAGGTTGTTCGCGACCGACGCCTGCCGCGCCATCGCGCCGCGCATCGCCGTAAGTGCCGTGTTGACGAGCCGATCCATGGGTTAAACCTTCTGTCCCGTGCCTGTCCGAATTAGGTCCGCAGGTTGACGATCGTGGTGGTCAGCGTGTTCGCCGCCTCGATCGCCTTGCTGTTCGCCTGGAAGTTGCGTTGCGCCGCGATCAGGTTGACCAGCTCGTCGGTGATGTCGACGTTGGAGCGTTCCAGGAAGCCCGAGTTGACGGCGCCGAACAGGCCCTGATTGGCGGTGCCCAGCGTCGGCTGGCCGCTGGCGACGGTCGAGGTCCAATGGGCGTCGCCCTCCTGACGCAGACCTTCCTGGCTGTTGAAGGACGCCATGGCGACCTGGCCCAGATAGACAGTGCTGCCATCGGCATAGACGGCAGACACCAGACCTTCCTTCGACACGCCCACACTGTTCAGCTGCGCGCCGTTGGCTACGCCGTTCAACGTGGTCGGAATCTGCAAATCGGTCAGGTCGGCCGGGGTGGCGTTGGTGGTGGCACCGGTGCGTTGGCCGGTCTGGGGATCGACGGCGAACACCTGGATGCGCGACCCCGTGGTATCGACGGCGTAGCGATCCTCATCGACCGAGAAGGCGCCGTTGCGGGTATAGCTGACGGTGCCGTCCTCACCCTTCACGGTGAAAAAGCCTTCGCCGGTGATGGCGAGGTCGAGCGTCTTGTCGGTGCCTTCGATCGTGCCCTGTGTGAACTGCTGGGCGACGTCCTGCACGCGCACGCCTTGCCCTGCGACCTGATTGGTGGTCTGCATCGGGGCGGCAGCGAAAATGTCGCCGAACTGCGCCTTGCTCTTCTTGAACGCGGTCGAGCTGACGTTGGCGACGTTGTTGGACGTGGTGGCGAGGTCGATCTGGGCGGCTTTCAGGCCCGACAGGGAGATATAGAAGGACATGGCGTTGCTCCTTGGGTGAAAAGGATTTTTGGGATGAAAAGGC
Source organism: Sphingobium sp. (assembly GCA_020051025.1). Taxonomy (GTDB): domain Bacteria; phylum Pseudomonadota; class Alphaproteobacteria; order Sphingomonadales; family Sphingomonadaceae; genus Sphingobium. The sequence continues at coordinate 3,651 of JAGVJS010000248.1, forward strand.
TTTTGGGAGTGATGAAGCGAAAGCCTACATCAGGCTGATCGCGTCCGACGGCTTGTAGCTGCCGAGCGCGGTGATGAGTTTCGAGGAGGATCCGTCGGCAGGCGACTGGACGGCGGCGATGGTGGCCCAGGTCGCAACCTTGCTGGTGCTGGCGCCGCTGACCTTTACCTGGAGGGCGGAGGTCGAAACCGTCTCGCCCGCGTCGTTCTTGCCGTCCCAGTAGAAGGTCAGATCGCCGGCCGGCTGCGCGCCGGTTTCGATCGACTTGACGACATTGCCGGCGGAATCGACCAGATTGATCGTCGCGCCTTCGGTGGCTGCGGACAAAGTGATCTGGCCGGCATAGGTGCCGCTGGCGTCGGGCGCGGCGATATTGCTCTGCACCAGCATCGACTTGCCGATCCAGCTGGCCGCATCGCCCAGCCGCGTGCCGGTCAGCTCGCCCGCCAGATTCTTCAGCGTCTGGTTCATTTCCGCGATCCCGGACGAATTGGTGATGGTCGCCATCTGCGACACCATCTGGGCATTATCGACGGGCTGGAACGGATCCTGATACTGCATCTGGGCGGTCAGCAGAGTGAGGAAGCTCGACTGATCCATCGTCGCGCTGCCGGTGCCGATATTCTTGTTCGGATTATAGACCGGAAGGCCCGCGCTGTCGGTGACCGTGGATGTGGTCGTCATTTGCCGATCCTTATGGTTTCCATCATCAGGGACTTGGCTGTGTTCAAGACCTGGACGTTATTCTGGTACATGCGGGCGGTTTCGATCATGTCGATCAACTCGGCATTGCCGTCCACGGCGGCTTCCCACACATTGCCGTTGGCATCGGCCAGCGGATGGTTGGGGTCGTAACGCTTGGTCGGCTCCGCATTGGTGGTAACGACATTCTTGACCTTCACCGTCGATACGCCCGGCGTGTCGGTGACGCTTTCGAACACCGGCTTGATCGCGCGATAGGCTTCGCCGGCGGTGCCGGTAACGTTGCCGGCATTGGCCATGTTGGAAGCGGTGGCATTCAGGCGCACCAGCTGGGCGCTCATGGCGCGGCCGGCGATATCGAAGATGTTCATGGGCGCATTGTTGCTCATGCTCATTCTCCCTTCAGGGCGCGGTTGATGGTGTTGATGCGGCCCTCCAGGAAGGAGAGGGTCGTGCGATATTTGACCGCATTTTCGGCGAACAGCGTCTGTTCGGTGCTCAGTTCGACCGTATTGCCGTCCAGGCTGGGCTGGAGCGGCACACGATAGCCCATGGAGTCATCGACCGCCTTGGACACGTTGGTCGCGCTGCTGCCGGCCTGCGTCGTGGCTTCCTTGAGCGCGGACTCGAAATCGATGTCGCGCGCCTTGTAACCGGGGGTCGAGGCATTGGCGATGTTGGACGCGAGCAGGGACAGGCGCTGCGAACGAAGCGCCAGCGCCTTTCCGTGTATCCCGAACAGATTGTCTTCCACCGACATGGTCGTTTTCGCCTAAACTTTTCGCTTCACCCGCCGTTCTGACCCCTGATGGCGTCTCCTGACGGGTGATCCTGTCGGAGATCAGCAAGAGCCGTGCCAATTTGCGTGGGTGACGCATCGGCGGCACGGCAAACCCCGGCCAACGGGGTGCTTGCTGGGGGAGGCGGCAAGGGCGGCAATTTTTTGCCGGTCGGCGGCAGGGCGTTGCCGCTACCGGGTGAAGTGATGGGAACAGCAGGTTCATGATCGCGATAATCGGCCATTTATTCGATCCGCTGACGCTGGCGGCCATGCTGGCCGGGATCGCGGCGGTGGCGTTGTTTCAGAATGGCGTCGGCGCGATGGGGCGTGCCATGGGCGCCCTGCGGCCGCTG
>JAGVJS010000170.1 GCA_020051025.1 Sphingobium sp.
CGTGAACGGACGCGCCAATGCGGGCGCGGCGGCCAGAGCCATCGCGCCAACGGCTGCGAGCAGAAATGTCTTCATGGAAACCACCCTTGGATCGGACAGGCGGCGCGCGATCGGCGCCGTCAGGATGCCAAGGGTCTAGGCCGCCGCGAAAGCGACCGCAAGAACGCGAATCAGCGCCCGGTGATGCGCGAAATTTCCTTCGCCACCATCTCTTCGACCATCGAAGGCAGGCGCGTATCGAGCCATTCCTTCAACATGGGCTTGAGCATCGCGCGGACCAGCCCTTCCAGCGTGTTGTCGCCGCCATCCTTGGGCGTGACCAGCATGGAGGACAGCGCCGACAGCGAATGACGGGCCGCGACTTCGCTTTCCACCGACAGGATCGAATCGTCCGTTTCGGCGGCGTTGGCGGTCTTGGTCGTGGCTTTGGGGGCGGGCATGACTTCCTCCTCCGCAATCTCGTCGGTCAGTTCCAGCACTTCTTCGACAACCGGCTCGATATAGACAGGTTCCACCGGCGCAGGCGCAGCCTTTGCTTCGGCCCGCATACGGCGAGGGGCGGCCTGCACCGCTTCCTCGCCCTCTTCGGCGATGATCCGCTTGATGGACGAGAGTATCTCTTCCATCGAGGGTTCCTTGGTCATGTCACCCATGGATAGTCCCCGTCCAACCCGCATTGCGCATCCTTAACCGTTAAAATTACCCAGCCGGGTTAACAAGCGGTTAAGGCTGCCGTGTAGCGGGTGCGACATTGGCGTTTTGCGCGGGCGTGTCAACGGTCCGCGTCGCGACCGGCGCCGGCTGCTTGTCAAAGTTCCAGTCCAGCCACTTGCCCTTCACCCGTTCATAATTGACCATCGGATCATACAATGTGCCGCTGTCCAGCCCCAGATCGTCCGCTTCGGCATGGCCCATAGCCGCCAATACGCTGAAACCTGCGACATAGGCGTTGCGCTGCGCCGTCACCAGCAGCACCTTGGCGTTCAAGGCTTCCTGCTCGGCATTGAGGATGTCGAGGATGGTACGACTGCCCACGCTGTTTTCCGCGCGCACACCTTCCAGCGACAGATTCGCTGCCTCGACCGCCTTCTGATTCGATTGGATGCTTTCCAGCGATGCCTGCCAGCTGGCATAGGCAGCGCGGGTCTGGGAAATGACGCCGCGCTCGACCTCAATTTCACGCTCGATCGCTTGCGATTCCAGCGCCTGATTCCGGCGCACCTGGGCAGCAGGGCGACCGCCCTGATAAAGCGGAAGGCTCAGTTGCACGCCGGCCGCAGCCTGCTTGTTGATCTGCGGCCCTTCCACGGCATTGCCCTGCGCATCCCGTGCGGTGCCGCCCAACGTTTGCAGATAATTGGTGTAACCGGCCTGGGTAAATCCGGCGATGGTCGGCAAGCGCCCGGCCCGCGCCACCTTCACGTCATAACTGGCGGCGATCCGGTTCTTCTTTGCCGCCAATATGTCGGGGTTGTCGTTCAGGGCAACCTGCACCGCGATCTGCGGCGTTGCAGGCAAGCCCGGCAGGATCGGCGGCGCATCCAGCGTGCCGGCTGCCTCACCCACCAACGCCAGATAATTTTCGCGGCTCGTCACCAGATTGGCTTCGGCCGTCTGCAAATCGGACCGCGCGATCGCCAGGCGAGACTGCGACTGCGCTACATCGGTGCGTGTCACGTCGCCGACCTCGAACCGGTCGTTGGTCGCCTGAAGATTAATCTCCAGCGCCTTCACATTGGACTGGTTGAGCGAAAGCACCGCATTATCGCGGATCACGTCCATATAGGCACCGACCACCTGCGAAAAGATGCTCGCCTCGGTCCCTCGCAAATTGGCCTGCCCCGCGTCGACGCGCACCTGCGCCGCCTTCACCCCATTGCGCACCGCACCGCCGGAATAGATGGGGACGTTGAGCGATGCCTGCGCATTCACCGTCCGCTGCGGCGAGGTAAAGCTGATCGTGGGCTTCAGCACGCTTTCGGAGAAGCTGCCGGTGACGTTCGCATTGGGACGGCCGGCAGCCTTCTGGATCGGCACATTTTCGTCCGTCGCCCGCTGCCCTGCGCGGGCGCCGGTCAACGTCGGGTTGGACGCATAAGCCTTCGCCAGCGCGCCCTGCAAGGTTTCGGCCTGCGCCGCACCTGAGAGGGCGGAGGACAGCAACAGCAAAGCAGCCGCGGCATGATGCCGATAAAATTTGCGCTTCGCCGTCATCTATCCCCGCCCATCATCTTTCAGAATTCAAAAGCCTTGGGTGCGCCGAAACCGGGCAGCACCACCATTTCGATATCGACCAGGCTGTTCAGGCCCAGCGCCCCGCCGACCACCCGGCCGCTGCTCAGGCGCGTGACGCTGCGATCTGCGACGCCCGTTACCACGCGGGCATCCTCGCCAAGCTGCTGAACGAGCGTGGCGGGGACTTCCTCCACCGCGCCATCGATGAACAGCACATCATAGGGTGCACCGTCGGCCGCGCCCGCGTTCAGCGCGCCGCGCACGACGCGTACGCCGGACACCGCGATCTCCGGACCGCCTTCTTCTTCCACCGCCGTCACCTGCGCACCCATGTCCGCCAACAGCGCCGCGGCATAGCCAGTGGCGGCGCCGATCAGCAGCACCTTGTCGCCCGGCGCGACCTGCGCCTCGGTCAGCAGGCGGCCGGTAACCAGTGGCGGATTGAGCGCACGGCCGTTCGCCAGCGGGACCGGTCGGTCGATATAGGCCATGGCCCGGCGCTCGGCGGGAACGAATTCCTCGCGCGGCACCTTGGCCATCGCGGCGATGACACGCTGGTCGTCCACGTCGCTGGTGCGCAACTGGCTTTCGACCATGGCGGTCCGCATCGAAGAATAGTTCTGCTCGGTCACGATCATTTCTCGCTCGGTCCAGTGGGCTTGGCACAACTGTATTGGCAATGCAATACACTATGAATATCATCGGACCTCTAAATCAGCGCGCGCGCCGCGCCAAGCGGCTTTGCGCTGCTCTGGCCAAGATTCTTGAAGGATATGCGACATTGGCCGCTTGACTTTGCATCCAAAGCCGCACATTTGCGGCGTCCCACGCCGAGGCCCGATGGCGGAGTGGTGACGCAGAGGACTGCAAATCCTTGCACGCCGGTTCGATTCCGGCTCGGGCCTCCATATATTTGTCGTAGGTACGCGAAAAACCGCTCTTGTTGACATAATGAGCAATTTCGTCGGTGCGGCACACGGTACACGTGAAATCTGACAGTATGTTCGAGTGATGCAAAAAGGCCGCTGGTGTCCAGCGGCCTTGCGTCCTTTTGCCGTCTGTTGCGAACAGCCTTACTGCGAAGCCATTTCCCTAGCTAGCTGCTCCACCTCAGATACGAGATAGGCTCTCGGATTTTTGCCGACGTACGAAAGGCCATCCAGCATGGCCCTCTTCTGATGGCTGAGATTAAGGAGGTCCAGCGCCTCCATAAGGTTGATCCTCTCCGAGAATGGAAAATCAAACTTCGTTCGATCGAAGTGTGCAGTGAGGATCGTGGTTTCGCGATCAGGCGAGATAAGTATGCTGTCGGCGAGTTTCTCATCTGCGCGAATCGCGAAGGGAAGTGTGCCGTCGAGCATATACTGCAAGACCGGACCCCAAGGTTTTGCACGACCGCTGATCTTTCGCATCACCTTGGTCAGCGGCAGCGAGAATCGATCCTCTTTCGTGACGCCAATGGAAACCGAGGCAGCCTCCACGGCATCGAGGAAGGCATCGACGGTTTCCGGATGGAAATGAGGGCCGGTGCCAGGCAACGCAGGTGCATCGGCCTCAATCATTCCAAGCGTCACAAATTGTTCGATACCGTGGAAAGGTATGTTGAGTTCCTCGGAAAGAGCTTTCGGATCGATCCTTGTTCGCCATTCTTCCGCGAAACGATGAAGTTCATCTGGATCGAACGCCGGCAGCAGCCGGCTACCATGTGTGCGCCGATGAGGTGATAAATGGCCTGCTTCATGGGCCCACAGCAGAGTCTCCGGCGACAATTTGGCGAACCCGGTGGCGGGGCCAATGCCAAGCAGCTTGGGATGTTGCGAATAAATCTTCCGTTCGGCTTTGGCTTCGGCACGGGCCTTTTTATATTTCGCGCGCGAAAGATTACCCCATCGCGTGAGCACTTGAGGAGCAGCTTGGGACCCGATGTCCGGGTGAAATTCGAGATCGTGGAAGCCGTGAGGCCAGCGACGTAGAGCATGGCAGGCATTCCAGATGCTTCGCAAGCGGGCATAAGGCGCCTCTATGGAATGATCTGCAGCGTAAGGATCAACGATCTTGGATAAGCACGCGACGCGGGCGCGCGACAAAAGCGCGCAGGAGGGAGAATTCTCCAGCCGACATCGTCACGATTTCGCTTCGGTCATTAACGACAACATGCTGCCCCAGATCGATGGTCCATCCCGAAAAGGCATAGAGGTTATCACCCTGACCTTGAGCGCTGTTCTCACCGCGTCGGCCTGTCACTCCCTCTATCGCCTGCTGTAGTTCATGCGCCCGCCAGTCGGGCTGAATGATCCTGCTATTGCCGCAGTAAACGGCTTCGAGCCTTTCGAAATCGCGCCAGTCTGTCGCGAAAATGACAAGGCCCAATCCAATCGATTGCACTGTCGCGATTAACTTCGTGCAGGCGACGTCAGGCACAAACCCATTGAGTAGAACGAAGTCGAACGACTGGCTTTGTACAACATCACTATCAAATGCGGGATCTGTGTGGATGACTGCCCTAAAACCCCAACTTTCCATCAGAGCTTCCAGGGCCCTGCTTCGGTTTGCATCGGACTCAATAATCAGCAGGGAAGTCGCATGCCTGTGAAGTTTCGCAGCATGGGGAATGAAATCGCCAGGCTCGCGGTGCATCTGGCCGAAGGCGGTAAGTTGCGCACGACCGATCGTGGAAGTGCGCCCAGGATAGCGCGGGAAGCGATAAGGCCGATAATGCGTCAGGCTGGGCATAAATCTCTACTCCTCCGATGCATTGAGATCGAGAGCATCATGTCTTGGAACAGATTATTTCAATGGTCTGTCCGCCGCCACGCCCGCCCGATGTGCGATTTGCAGTAATGCGGACAGCGTGGAGACATTGAGCCGCTCCATAAGATGGGCGCGATGGGCTTCGACAGTCCGGGGGCTGATACCAAGCGCGCGCGCAATGCTTTTGTTGGTGCCGCCATCGACCAGACCCAGAAGCACTTCCCGTTCCCTACGTGGCAGCCGCGCCAGACGATCGGCCAGATCGCCGCGTTCATCCGATGGCGCATCGAACCGGCAGGGCAACGCCTCGCTGGCATGTCGAAGGGCCCGGTCCAGCTCATCCGCGCAAAGCGGCGTGATCAGGAAATCAACGGCGCCCCCGCGCATTGCACCGATGACATGCTGCGTCGGGGTGGTTCCATCACCGATGAATATGACCTGCAAATCAGCGGGCCGACCGTCCAATATTCTGGCAAAGGAGGTTTCCGGATTATCGTTACCCCGCAGGTCGACGATAAGACAGCCTGGATTGAGCACTTCGGCGACCTGCATAAGCTCATGGGCCGTAGAGAAACGCTTGATCCTGCGAGCGCGCTTGCACAGCTCAGCCTCCATGACCGGATCGGACAGGTCAGAGCGTTGCACCAGATAGAGCTGGATTTCCGGCGACACGTCCTCGACGATTCCACCGATCCAACTCTCTTCTCCTGGGCCGGGTGGGATAGCGAAGCAGGTTTCACGAACCTGGCAACGCACGATTCCGTCCCGGTCGATGATCCTGTATGATAGTCGCTGGACCTGACCGGCATGAGCCAGCGCGCGCAGGTCCGAAACATGCGTCCGATCTTCGGGATGAATGTGGCCATGCCAGTCGAGCCCAGGGACATCCGCAAGATCGACGTCCCACAATATTTCCGCCGCTGGACTGCGATATTTCAATGCGCCCGTATTAGGGCAAGCTATCCATAGCGCGAGGCTGCTATGGTCGGCAAAGCGCCGGAAGGACGCATCCACAGATTGTGACGCGCGCTGACTATGCGAGGGCTCTTCAATCTCTTCGAGAAGAACTATCGCTCCGGAGATATCAGCCAGATCTGGATCTGCATACGGCATGGCCCGCACCCTGACCCAAGACGCATCGACCTCGCCTTTTTGCAGAAGAAAATCGATGGCCGGCATGCCCTGTTCGCCGCCAAATGCGCGCAGGGCGGGATGATGCGGTTTTTCAAGAGGCGACCCATCGGGATAATAGCCCTCGCTGCACGTATCGAGCAGGCAATCAACCGAGCGGACACTTCCACCGGTGGTACGATTGAACCGATTATTGGCGTGCGACAACCTGCCATCGCCTGCAAAAATAGCGACGCCGATCGGCATGTTTTCGAGGATCGACGTCATCGCGTCCCCGTGCATGCCCCTCGCATAATCATCCTCAGCCCGCATGCCCGCTCCTACGATCGTCGTTCGCGAAACTCGGTCTGGGCTTAGATACGGGCGTGTGATCGAAATGGATGCGCTGCATCGAAATATTATGGGAAAGCAATTTCGAAGGCGCCTAAAAACGCCGGTCCGGTCATTTGGTTGCTTGCGTAATATCCCTCAGTAATCGGCCGAAATAGCCAGTCTCTGAACCGCCCTTCACTCCTTGGCGGCTGCCCGCGATCTCGCTTGTCCTGCGGATCGTCACGACAGTTCCAAGTGGAGGACCATCCCATGCAAGATGATGACGACCTGACGCTCGAACGCCTGCGCGAGCAGGGTGAAAAGCGCAAGCAACGCCGCGAATTCTTCCGGGCACTGGCCGCCGTGGCAGGCGTCGCCGGCGGCATGCAAATGGCGATGACCATCTCGCCCGCCAATGCCCAGTCGGCCAGCCTGACAGATGCTGATGTGCTGAACTTCGCCCTCAATCTCGAATATCTGGAGGCGCAATTCTACTCCTACGCTGCGCTGGGCGTCGGCCTGTCCAATGCCGACCTGTCTGGCACAGGCTCGCAAGGCGTCGTATCTGGCGGCCGACAGGTCAATTTCAGCGATCAGACCGTGGCGCAATATGCGCGCGAAATTGCGGCCGATGAAATCGCGCATGTCCGTTTCCTGCGCCAGCAGCTCGGCGCTTCGGCTGTAGCGCAGCCAGCGATCGACATCGGGGTCAGCCCAAACAGCGCCTTTTCCGCGGCGGCACGTGCCGCTGGTCTGATCGGCGCCGGGGAAACCTTCGACCCCTATGCCAGCGATGAAAATTTCCTGCTTGGCGCCTTCATCTTCGAGGATGTCGGGGTGACGGCGTATAAGGGCGCGGCGCCACTCATCACCAACAAGACCTATCTGGAAGCGGCAGCCGGCATATTGGCAGTCGAGGCCTATCATGCCGCGATCGTCCGAACGACGCTGTATGGGAAAGGGATTGCGACACCCGCACTGCGCACGTCGACGGACAAGATTTCCGACGCGCGCGACAGCCTCGATGGCGCCAGCGATCTGGATCAGGGCATATCGCCGATCGGAAGCGCCTCCAACATCGTGCCGCTCGACAGTGATGGCATCGCCTACAGCCGGACCACCGGCCAGGTTCTCAATATCGCCTATCTCAACAAGACGGCGGTGAGTTCCGGCGGCTTCTTCCCGTCCGGTGTCAACGGCACCATCCGCACCAGCGCTGCCAACTGAGCCCTGCGCGACCTTCACTCCCAAGGAGTATCCGACATGGACAATAATGAAGCCATCATCGCGGCCTTCAAGGCGCGCGCTCAGCGGCGCGAGGAACGTCGCCACTTCTTCAGGCTGGCAGGTAGCGCCGCACTCCTGGCCGGTGGGGCCAGTATCCTCTCGGCCTGCGACGATGACGACAAGACCGTAACGCCGACGCCCACCCCGACACCTACTCCAACACCCACGCCGATTGGCGACGCAGACGTCCTCAACTTCGCGCTGCAACTCGAATATCTGGAGGCGCAATTCTATTCCTACGCGGCAACCGGCGAAGGGTTGGCCGCGAGCCTTCTGACCGGAACGGGGACACAGGGCGCCGTTACCGGGGGCCGCAAAGTCACCTTCACCGATCCGGTCGTTCAGCAATATGCGAATGAGATCGCGGCAGACGAAGTCGCCCATGTCCGCTTCATCCGGGCGCAACTGGGAGCATCGGCGGTCGCCCAGCCTGCGATCGACGTCAGCGGTGGATCGACCAGCGCTTTTTCGGCGGCCGCACGGGCTGCGGGTCTGATCAACGCCAACCAGGCCTTCGATCCCTATGCGAACGACGAGAATTTTCTCCTCGGCGCGTTCATCTTCGAGGATGTCGGCGTGACGGCCTACAAGGGCGCGGCGCCGCTCATATCCAACAAGACCTATCTGGAGGCGGCTGCCGGCATATTGGCGGCGGAGGCCTATCATGCCGGCCTCATCCGCACGGTACTCTATCGCAAGGGGATCGAAGCACCGAGCCTGCGCACGTCGGCGGACAAGATTTCCGACGCGCGTGACAGTCTGGACGGGTCATCGGATCTCGACCAGGGCATCAGTCCCAACGGCAATGTCTCCAACATCGTGCCTACCGACAATAACGGTATCGCCTACAGCCGTTCGACCGGTCAGGTGCTCAACATCGTCTATCTCGACAAGACAGCAAAGAGCGCCGGCGGCTTCTTCCCCTCGGGCCTCAACGGCAACATCAAGACCAGCGCCGCCAACTGAACCATATCGGGAGCGAGCCCATGTCACCACCACCGCCAGCCGCCGACGCCGTGATCGAGCCCGTCGCAACGGCCTATGAACCAAGTCTGCCCGAAGCGCATCGGTCGGTCAGCGTGCCTGGCGGGGTGGGACAATTTTGGAGAAAGCTGGGAGCCTTTGCCGGCCCCGGCTATCTCGTCGCCGTGGGCTATATGGACCCCGGCAACTGGGCGACGGACATCGCGGGCGGATCAAGCTTTGGCTATACGCTCCTTTCCGTCATCCTATTTTCCAACCTGATGGCGATGCTGCTTCAATCGCTTGCCGCCAAGCTCGGCATCGTCACCGGCCTCGACCTCGCACAGGCCTGTCGGCAGCAATATAGCCGCCCTGTCCGCATCATGCTGTGGTTGCTGTGCGAGGTCGCCATCGCAGCCTGCGACCTGGCCGAGGTGATCGGCACCGCTATCGCCCTGCAACTGCTGTTCGGCATCCCGCTGGTGCTGGGCATCTGCGTCACCGCCGCCGACGTGTTGCTGATCCTGCTGCTGCACCAACGCGGATTTCGTCAGCTCGAAGCCTTCGTCGTCGCGCTGTTGATCGTCATCACCGGGTGCTTTGCGGTTGAACTGCTGCTGTCCCAGCCGGATATGGGCGCGGTCGCCAAGGGGTTCATACCCACCACCCAGATCGCGACCAATCCCGCGATGCTCTACATCGCCATCGGCATCCTGGGCGCGACGGTGATGCCGCATAATCTCTATCTTCATTCTTCGCTGGTCCAGACCCGCCGGTTCGAGCGGACGCGCGGCGGCATCAGGGAAGCCATCAAGTTTGCGACAATCGACAGCACTGTGGCGCTCGGCTTCGCTTTTTTCATCAACGCCGCGATCCTGATTCTGGCCGCCTCGGCCTTCCACGCCCATGGCCGCACCGATGTCGCCGACATTCATCAGGCCTATGATCTGCTGACCCCCATATTGGGCGCGGCAGGTGCCAGCGCCCTGTTTGCGACCGCATTGCTCGCTTCAGGTCAGAATAGCACTGTCACCGCAACGCTGGCAGGCCAGATCGTCATGGAAGGCTTTGTCGATTTCAAGATCGCACCGTGGCTTCGCCGGCTCGCCACCCGCCTGATGGCGATCGTACCGGCGGTGATCGTCGCCGCCCTATATGGCTCTGATGGAACGATGAAGCTGCTGATCCTCAGCCAGGTTATCCTCAGCCTTCAACTGCCTTTCGCCGTAGTGCCCCTCGTCAAGTTCACCAGCGACCGGGGCCTGATGGGTAACTTCGTCAACAGCACAGCGCTAAAGGTCGCGGCCTGGGCCGTGTCGGCGATCATCATCATCCTCAATCTCAAGCTACTCCTCGAATTTATCTGACAGAAAGGAAGTCCCATGCGTTTCATCGACGAATATATCGGCCTTAAAGTTTCAAGATTCACCAGCCCCCCGCGGCTCGTCGTTGGATGCTGCATCATGCTTTTGGCGCCGATCCTGACGCTCGGCAACTTCGTCTAGAGAGTGCCACATAGTATATCTCCTTATGCACAGCAGACTTATTTCAGGAGGAATGCATCCCATTCTCTCGCTATGAGTTATCACCGCGACAGGCCTGCACGGGCGTTGCGATGGGGACAGCGATGGCCGGAGAGGCGCCGGGACAACCGAAGATGGACGAGATGCGGGCCACGCTGGTTGCGGCCCTGCAATCGGCAGCATCGGGCCAGTCATCGTCGGTAAAGACAATCTATGACATGACATCCGCGAAACTATACGGGATTTGCATCCGTATCTGTCCTGACAGGGAAGCGGCGGAGGATGTGTTGCAGGACGTCTATGTAAAGATCTGGCGGCGGGCGGGAAGTTTCGATCCCGCACGGGCAAGCCCGATCAGCTGGATGGCAGTCATCACCCGGAACGCCGCGCTCGATTGGTGTCGGCGCGAAGGCCGGCATAATATAACCTTTCAGGACGATGGAATCGACATTGTCGATGATACGCCGCTCGCAGACTTCCAGCTGGAACAGGACCAGCAATATTCCAGACTTCTCGGCTGTCTCGACGGACTGGGTTCCGACCAGTCCCGGACGATCCGCCGGGCCTTTCTCGACGGATTGACCTATCAACAGCTTTCCGACGCCAGTGGAACGCCGTTGGGCACGCTTAAAAGCTGGGTCCGTCGTGGTCTGCAACAGTTGAAGGCCTGCCTTGGCGATGCCTGATCCGATGACGCCCCTCGACCGCGATACGCTGGCTGCCGAACTGGCGCTGGATATACTTGATGCTGCCGAACGTGCCGATGCGCTTCGCCTCTGCCTGTCCGATCCCGATTTCGCAGCAGCAGTCGAACAATGGAGGCTGCGCCTCTCGCCATTGCTGGCGGACCTGCCGTCTGTCGAAGCGCCCGCCCATATCTGGCCGATGGTAGCCGCGCGGGTCGGGTCTGCCGATCGTGACTCCAGGCATCTCAGGACGATCCGCCGCTGGCGCGGTATCGCCGGCCTTTGCGGCGCGATTGCGGCCGCCCTTGGCCTGTTCATCCTCGTCCGGCCGGCCGATGCCCCCGCCCCTGCATCGATGGGCGTCGCGCAGCTTGCCGATGCCAGCGGCGCTGGCGCGCTGGCAATCGCCTATGATCAGTCCCGCGGCACGCTCCGCCTCAGCCGAGCGATGCTCGGCGACGACCACAAGCGCCCGGAGCTGTGGGTCATCCCTTCAGACGGGAAGCCGCGCTCTCTGGGCCTGATCAATGGCGATAGCGGAACACTTACGATCGACCGGAGCCTCCAGCCCTTTCTGGCCGAAGGCGTGACGCTCGCGATCACGCTGGAGGATCCCGCGACCGCGCCGCATCCCGCGCCGACCAGCGCGCCCATCCTTACGGGCAGGATTTCGATTATCTGAGCAGGGGCTGCAACTGGCAGCTCCCTGGCATCGTATCTTCCCCAGTACCCCGAATACAGGGTGTGCAAATGGAAGGATGCCCAACATGAAATCCCATAATCGCAAGATCGCCTTTGCCCTCGCCGGCGCACTTCTCCTGACCGGGACAGCCTCGCTCCAGGCCAAAAATCCCATGGTCGGTGGCGCCTCCATGTATCCGACCAAAACCATCGTGGAAAACGCGATGCAATCGAAGGATCATACGACGCTGGTCGCCGCCGTGAAGGCCGCTGGACTGGTCGATACGCTATCGGGGCCCGGCCCGTTCACGGTTTTTGCGCCGACCAATGCGGCCTTCGCCAAACTGCCTGCCGGAACGGTCGACATGCTGGTGAAGCCTGAGAATAAGGCGAAGCTGACCAAAATCCTGACCTATCACGTCGTCCCAGGCCGCATGACCGCCATGGACATTGCAGCCAAAGCGAAAGCCAATGGCGGCAAGGCCATGCTCAAGACCGTGCAGGGCGAAACGCTGACGGCCTGGAAAGACAAGGCCGGCGCCTGGTGGCTGACCGACGCGAAGGGCGGCAAGGCGAAGATCACCATCGCCAATGTCATGCGATCGAACGGGGTCATCCATGTCGTCGATACGGTGCTGATGCCCTGAAGTCGCTGGCGGGCGGCCGGCATGAAACCGGCTGCCCGCCATCGTCAATTCTTGAACAGCGTGCGGAACATATCGTCCGTCTGGTTGAGGTGCAGATATTGGGCATTATAGCCCGCCGACAGCAGCAGCGCCCCCGCCTGCATGATTTCCACACGCCGGTCCTTCAACCGGACAAGCCTGTCCGCTTTCAGCCGCGCCAATACCCGGCTGGAAGTTTCCGGCGTCAGGCCGCAGGCATTGCCGAGGTCGGTCTGGCGCAACGGCATGTCATATCCACCCGCATCGGCCTCACCGGTCAAAAACAGCCGCGCGTGCAGTTCGCATAATAAGTGGGACATGCGGGCGCGGGCGTTGCGCGTCGCCACATTGACCGTCCATTCGCGCTGCACCGACGCGGCGCTGAGGGAATCGCACCAGAATGCCTGACCTATGCGCGGAAAGCGCCTGGTGATGTCGCTCATCATCCGATGGTTGATGCACGCCACGCGCACATCCGACGCCGCCTCGATCGCGCAGTCCGCGCGTCTGGTGAGCAGCGCGTTGAAATCGCAAATATCGCCGGGCAGGTGCAGCGCCACGATCTGGCGACCAGCATCGATCGGTTTGGACCGGACGGCCCATCCTTCCATCATGATCATGACTTCGCGTGGCGAACTGCCCGGCTCCACCAATATGCTCCCTGCCGGAAAATGGCGGACATTCAGTTCGACTATATGATCGAGCGCATCGCGCTCCTCTTCATCGAAGGGCAGGAATGCCTCCAATTTTCTGGTCAGCCTACTGGCTTCGCGAGGAGCCTGCGCCGGAACGATCTCGTCGGGCGCTGCGAACAGGGCATCAGCAATCATGCTTTAGTTACGCATCATCAGCCGACCGGATGCGGTTTTCCCACATTTCTTTTTGTTTCCATCTCAATATCGGCGCCGTTCGTCGCGCATGTCAGTTGATCTTGCTCAAGCCACCCGATCCAATGGTTAACGCCGCCAAGCGATCACCCGGGCTCAAATCGTCGCGCAGCGGGCCTTTAACGCTCTCATGCGCGCTCCCCATGAAGATGACCAAAATCAAGTCATCCGCCAGCCTGTCGTTGGCGAGAGCCGTTCAGCCGCCGGATATATTTTGGCTGTCCGCCCGTTTCTTCGCCGTGACATGCAACGGTCACTGCACAACAAGGAGATGAGAAATGTCCATTCTTTCCGGCCTTTTTGGCAACGACAGCGACAGCGCCAGCAGCAATGACTCGATGCTCGACATCGATGGCGGCCTGAGCCTGGTCGCAACCACTGAAAGCTACGACAAGAGCGTCGATGACGACGGGTCGTGGGACGAAAGCTATGACACGAGCTCGATCGGCACTTCGCTCGATTTCGGATCGATCCTGGACAGCATGAACCAGTCGGTCTCCGAAACGGATGGCGACGGCCTCTTCGGCTGACACATAAAGAACCCTGCCGAAGCGCCCGCTGCAACGGGCGGCTCGGCAGGGTCTTTCACTGCACAGCCCGGAGCGGCGATACCTCCCGCCGTTTCCGCGCGAGAGATGAACGCCCGTATCGGGTGCCTGTTCCGTTAGCGGACAGCAGGAGGTTTGCGATGATGTCGATCCCAATTGCCGGTCGGGCCGACCCGTGCTGATCACAGCACGCTCCAAAGCCTTGCTCGGCGCGCGCCCCGACGCAGCCACATCAGCCCATGGTGGCGCGCAGGATATGGGTCTGTTCGCGGCGCCGCCCGTCGCATTTGGCGCGTCGCTGTCCATGTCCCCCGCGACATATGCGATAGTTCGCCCAGACGAGGGTGATGGCGGCGCGGCAGCAACCATCTTCGAACAACAGCCCTTCGCGCCGCCGCTTACGCCGGTCAGTCTGGCCTCTGGCGATCCAGCGCTGGCTGGGGCGTCTTCAGGCGCAGTCCTTTCGCAGCCAGCGACCGGACTTGCTATTCCCACACCCCATGTCGTCGACACCATATCGACGCCGATCGTCGCACCTCCGCTGGGCAGCAGCGGCAGCTTAATCCCCCATGCCGGATTGCCCGATGGGCAAGCGTCTTCGCCACCAGCCGCAGGATCCCCTGCTCCTTCTCACATAGAAGCGCCCACGCAGGTCGCGCCACTGGTCGCCGCCGTGGAATCGTCCGCAGCGAACCTTCAGGCCGCCGTTACCGCCCTCCTCGGACAGCTTGGATCGGGAGAACAGACTGACTCGCTGACGCAAACTGTATCGGAACAAGGGGCGGCGCTGGGTGAGAAGCTGGATGCCCTGACCGACGATATTCTGTCAGGCGTATCGGAAACCACCGCGCAAACCATAAGTAATCTGGGTGATCTGGCGCCTGCGGTCATGCAAGCCCTTGGCGAAGTACCGACGCTCGTCGGCAATATAGTGCCAGATACGGTGGCCGATATCGACGCGGCGATAGACCAAAGCATCTCGACCGTGGGTGAGGTCGTATCCGACGCCAGCGCTATTGTGGACACCGCAGTCGACCGGATCGGCGACGTTGCTGCGCCTGTCACGAACATCGTCGGCGATGTCGCAGGAAGCGTAAGTGCGACCACGGAAATCATCGAACAGACAGCCGAGCCTGTCACGCAACTGGTGCAGCAGACTGTCCTGCCAGCGGCTGATGCGGTGGTCGAACGGGTCGCGGAGCAGGCATCCACCGTTGGCAGCGCTGTGACGCAAGACGTTGCCGATATTGCCGCGCCTCTGGTGGACAGCGCCCAGACCGCAACCGCAGATTCGCTTGGTTCGGCGATCGGGCAGTCCACGGATATGCTCGGCGATCTGGCTGGCGCGGATCCCCTTGGTGGCGTCACCACGCTCACCAGCCTGGTCAGCGCGGCCGATATTCTGGAGACGCATGATGAAGCGCCGCAAGCGTCCGGCCTGTTCGCGCTGCAAGGCACGACAGACACGCTGGACGGCCTGATTGCAGGCGATATCGGCGATGATGACGGCGGCGGGTTGCTGGGCATCGCGCCTAAGGACGATGGCCTGCTTGATGGATTGACGGACCATGACGGACATGGCGGTCTTGGACTGGGATTAGGCTGACCTATGAAGATAACAGCAGGCAAAGCGCCGACCACATCCCAGAGCAAGGCGAAGCGCGCTCGCGCCTCCCGCACGCTCGACCCCACGCATCCCGATTATGATGCACGCGATGAGTTTGCCGCAGCGCTGCGCAATGTGAAAGGATTGCTGTGGACGGCGGCGGCGTTCAGCGGCGGGGTCAACCTGCTCTTCCTCGCCTCGCCAATCTATCTGCTCCAGATCTACCATCGCGTGATCCCTGCGGGCAGCATGGCGACCCTGGCTGGTCTGAGCATCGCATTGCTGCTGGCGCTGGCCACCATGGCCGTCCTCGACGCTGCGCGCGCGCGCCTGCTGGTCCGAGCTGCCGCGCGGATCGACCGTCTGCTATCAGGTCGGGTGTTTCAGGCGATCATCGACCTCTCAGCACGCAATGGCGCGCCGGGCCGCAACGCGCAGGCCTTGCGCGATCTCGACCAGTTTCGCAGCGCCCTCGCGGGACAGGGCGCGCAATTCTTCTTCGATGTGCCCTGGATGCCGCTCTTCCTGCTCATCCTGTTCCTAATCCACCCGTTGCTCGGCGGCGTCGGTTTGGTGGCTGCCGGGAGCCTCATGGCGCTTGCCTTCTTCAACGATCGGTCCACCCGCGAATCCGCAAAAGCGGCGCAGGAGGCGGCGACCCGCAGCTATCGCTTCACCGACAGCATCGCCCGCTATGCCGACCCGGTTCATGCCATGGGCATGGACCGCACGCTGGCCGATCGCTGGCGGGCGGACCGGGATGCGATGATGGTGGCACAGGGAGTCGGCAGCGATCGCAGCGCCGACTTCACATCGGCCATCCGATTCCTGCGCCTCTTCATGCAGGCCGCCATGCTGGCGGCGGGGGCGTGGCTTGCCGTGCAAAACCTGATCCTGCCCGCCGCGATTTTCGCGGCGAACATGATGCTGGGCCGCGCGCTCGCGCCACTAGATCGGAAGAGCGTC
>JAGVJS010000132.1 GCA_020051025.1 Sphingobium sp.
AAGGCCCGGCGCTTGTCCCCAAGCGCCGGGCCTTTTGCGTTTCCGGCCCTACGCGCCCGTCATGCCACGTTGCGCCACAAACTATGTCAGCGGAAAACAGCGCCTTTTTTTCACTGTCCCGCGCCGGGCAATAGCGGATAGCCTGTGCCGACCCGTTGCCATGGGCAGCCTATCTGGAAACTTACACCTATGTCCTTGACCGTCCGCATCTTGATCGCGCTTGTCATGGGCCTGGCCTGCGGGATCGCGCTGGCGGAGGGCGGTGGCGATTGGGGGACCGATCTGGTCGCGCTGGCCCAGCCGATTGGCAAAGCCTGGCTCGGCGGATTGCAGATGCCGCTGGTCCCGCTCATCTTCGCGCTGTTGGTGACGGGAATAACCCAGGCCGCAACGAGCGCGCGCACCAACGGCATGGCCGGGCGCGCGATCGCTCTGTTTGCGATCCTGCTGGTCGCGTCGGCGGCGGCGGCGGCTTTGATCGGGCCGCTGATGCTGCATCTCTGGCCCGTGCCGGCCGGCGCCATCGGCGCGCTGGCGGGGGCGAACAGCGTCGCCGAAGTGCCGGATGTGCGTCCATCCGCCGAATGGCTGCTCGGCTTCATCCCGGTCAATCCCCTCAAGTCCGCCAGCGAGGGGCAGGTGGTGGCGGTAGTGCTGTTCGCGCTGATCTTCGGCTTTGCTGTCACGCGCATCGCCCAATCGCGGCGTGCGCTGTTGACCGAATTCTTTCAGGCGCTGGCTGACGCACTGCTGGTCATGGTTGGCTGGGTCTTGTGGCTGGCACCGATCGGCGTCTTTGCGCTGGCATTGGTCGCGGGCGCGCGATCGGGGTTGGCGACGGCGGGCGCGCTGCTCCATTATATCGGCTTCATCGTGCTGATCTGCGTGACCGTGACCCTGCTCGTCTATCCGCTGGTCATGATCGCGGGCCGAATTGCGCCGGGATGCTTTGCCCGCGCCGCCCTGCCCGCGCAGGCCATCGCCTTTTCGACGCAAAGCTCCATCGCCGCCCTGCCCGCGATGATCCAGGCGAGCGACGGGCCGCTGGCGGTGCGGGAAACAACGCGCAGCATCGTGCTGCCGCTCGCCATATCTTTGTTTCGCATCACCAGTCCGCCGGCCAATCTGGGCGTCGCGCTCTATGTGGCGGCGATGAACGGGATGGCACTGGGTCCGGCACAACTGGTTATGGGGGTACTGGTCGCGGCCATCGTCAGTCTGGCGGCGGTGGGCCTGCCCAGCCAAATCACCTTCTTCACCACCACCGGCCCCATCTGCCTCGCCATGGGCGTACCAGTGGAAGCGCTGCCGCTGCTGCTGGCGGTGGAAACGGTGCCCGACATCTTCCGAACGGTGGGCAATGTCACCGCCGACATGGCGGCGGCGCGGATATTGGATCAGGCGGCGATCACGGCACCCGTCGTGCCGTGACGATGCGGATCGGCGCTTCGAGCATCTGCCCCTTCATCACCCCTTCCCCCGCCGTCGGCGATTTGGGCGCGGCGAGGATCGCTTTCACCACATCCATGCCCTCCACCACATGGGCGAAAACGGCAAAACCCTGATTGTCGCCGCTTGCCTGCTGCGGCTGGGCGTCCATGCCCGGCATCTTGCCCAGCACGATGAAGAAGTCGCCGGTCGCGCTGCCCGGCGCGTAGCGGGCCATGGATAGCGCGCCATCATCATGGGTGAGGCCGGTCTGGCTGGTCGGCTCATGCCTGATCGGCGGCAGGATCCGTTTCGGATCATTTTGCGCCCCGCCCTGGACGAAGCCATAGTCGGCCGCCCCCACCCCGCGATAGAAGGCCGTGCCGTCGAACCGTTTCTGGTCAACATATTTCAGGAAATTAGCCGCCGTGACCGGTGCCTTGTCGGCATGGATGGCGACGATGATCTGGCCAGCACTGGTATCGAGGACGACCCGCACGTCGCTGGAGGACGGAACAGGCAGCGCGGCCGGTTCCGTCTGCGCCGCGACGGGCGAAAGGGTGAGCAGGGTGACGAGCAGCAGGGCTAAATGGCGAATCATGCCGCCAGCCTAACCCTTTGCCTCTCAGCCTTCCAGCAGGCGCTGCAACGCACGGACATCGGCATCCATGTCCGGATTGCTTTCACGCAGCGCCTCGATCGTGCGGACCGCGTGGATCACCGTGCTATGATCGCGGCCACCGAAGATGCGGCCGATTTCGGGCAGCGAGCGTGGCGTCATCTTCTTGGCCAGATACATGGCCACCTGACGCGGGCGGGCGACGGCGCGGGCGCGGCGCTTGGAGCGCATTTCCGATGGGTCGATCTTGAAATGGGCGGCGCAGGCCTTCTGGATCTCGTCCACGGTGATGCGGCGGGCATTGGCGCGCACGGCATCGGCCAGCATCTGCTGCGCGAAGTCGAGGTCGATCGAACGGCCGGTCAACTGGCCATAGGCGACCAGTTTGTTGAAGGCGCCCTCCAGTTCACGCACGTTCGACCGGATCGAGCGGGCCAGGAAGTCGATGACCGCATCGGGCACCGGCGGATCGCCGGCCACCGCGCGCTTCGCTTCGAGAATCGCAAGGCGCAGGTCGAGGCCCGCCGGCTGGATATCGGCGACCAGGCCACCGGCCAGACGCGACAGGATGCGCGGGTCGATCGATTCGAGCAGCTGCGGCGCCCGGTCGGCGGTCACGACAATGCGCGCGCCGGTGTCGATCAGGTCGTTGATCGTGTGGAGAAATTCCTCCTGCGTCGATCCCTTGCCAGCGATGAACTGGATATCGTCGATCAGCAGCAGGCGGGCAGCGCGCAGCCGGCCCTTGAACGCCATCGTTTCATTGGCGCGCATCGCGTTCACAAATTCGACCATGAAGCGTTCGGCCGACATGTAGAGCACGGCCTGCGACGGGCTGTGCGCGGAGAAGGCGCGGGCGATCGAGTGGAGCAGGTGCGTCTTACCCTGACCGGTGCCGCCATGGATGAAGAGCGGGCTGAAACGGGGCGTTGCCTCGCCGGCCATCGCTTGCGCCGCCGAGAAGGCCAGGCGATTGGTATCACCGGTCACAAATTCTTCGAACCCATGGCGTGGCAGGAAGTTGGAGGCGACGGGAACGATCGCGGCCTCCGCCGGCGCAGCGGCCGTCGG
>JAGVJS010000403.1 GCA_020051025.1 Sphingobium sp.
GCATCGCCCTGCCGCGCGGTCCCGGCGCCACCCTGTTGTTCGGCATGCTCCGGCGCGACCTTGCCAGTATCGGCTTGCCGGTGAAGCGCGTCGCCTTCACTGCCGATGCCGACCTTCGGCTGGTCGACGAAGTCGCCGCCTATGACAGCGCGCTCTGGTATCTTGGCCGCATCGGCTGTGCCCGGAAAATCCATTGCAGCGACGCTGCCGATGCACAGCTTCAGGCCGCCAGCCTGGCCACCACGGTCGAGGAACGCACCGCCCGCATCGCCGAAGCGGAATCGCAGATGGTCGGGCATAATGGCTATATCCCGCTCGGCGCGCCGGTCCGCTGGTCGCTGGCGTCGAAACGCCTGACCGGCTTCCAACTGTCCGCCCGTGCACGGCACCCATTGAACCATCTCTTCCGCACCACCAATTAAGTGGCAAGGAGTTCAGACAAGATGGCGATTTCCCAGGACCAGTTCGACCGCGTGATGCGTGACATGCCGGGGTTTGGCCGCGACCCCGCCTCGATCCGTCGCCGGATCGAAGCGATGGAGGCGGTGCTGGAGGGACTGTTCGTCATCCCCGGCACCCGTTATCGCGTGGGCCTCGATAGCCTGGTCGGTCTGGTCCCGGTGGTCGGCGACCTCGCCACCGCCGCCATGGGCGCCTGGATCGTGTGGGAAGCCCGCAATCTGGGCATGTCGAAATGGCAGATCACCCGCATGGCCGCCAATGTCGGCATCGACACGGTGATTGGCGCCATTCCCTTCGCCGGCGACCTGTTCGACTTCCTCTACAAGTCGAACACGAAGAATCTGCGCATCATCCGCAAGCATCTCGATCGCCACCATCCCTCGACGGTGACGATCGAGGGATAATCACCGCTTCGGCTCGATCCGCAACTGCGCCCGATCCTTCACGCCGCCCTGCTGCGGCGGGCAGGCAATATAGCGATAGTTGCGATCCATGCAGATCCACACTTCGCTAAGCGCTCCGTCACGCGTCACGTTCAGGCGAATGCCGTCGGCGACCATGCCCTTATTCTCCGCCGCAAAGGCTGTAGCGAAATCCCGCGCAGACAGGGTCGGGCGCACAGACAGCGCCGCCATGTCAGGATAGCGCACCGCCTGATATAGCTTGCGCGACAGGGCAAAGAATTTGGTCGGGTTGGTCGGCATACAGGTGCCATGCTTGACCCATTCATGCTGGATCAGCTGCACCGACGGGGTCGAACAGAGATGATCGCGGATCACCTTGCGCGGCAGGGGGGCGGCCGGCTTGCAATATTGCGGCCATTCCTGACCATAGCCGTCCGGCCACAGGCCATGCAGTGTAAAGCCGAAATCATTGCCCGACCCGCATTGAAACGCGTCCCGCGCCCCGCCCCGCGACGTCTTGCAATATTGCGGCGCCCAACTGACCGCCAGCGTATAATAGCCAATCGGCAGCACACGCTTGGGTTCATCGGCGGTCGGCCCTTCCACCTTAGGCCGCGCGATCACTTCGGGCAAACGGCACTGGCCTGCCTGCGCCATGGCGACCCCCGGCATGGCCAGGGCGATCAGCGGCAGCAGCATCTTAAGCATAAGCGAAATCCAGTCCGATATCGGCCGCCGGGGCCGACTGGGTCAGCCGCCCGACGCTGATGAAGGTGACGCCTGTTTCCGCCTTGGCGCGGATCGTATCCAGCGTGACGCCGCCCGACGATTCGGTGGGCACCCGCCCGCCGATCAGCGTCACCGCCCCGCGCAGCGTCGGCGCGTCCATATTGTCCAGCAGCAAATGGGTCGCGCCAGCAGCCAGCGCCGGCTCGATCTGGTCGACCCGGTCGACCTCCACGATGATCCGCTCGACGCCGGCGGCCACGGCGCGGCGCACCGCTTCCTCGACCGATCCGGCGACGGCGACATGATTGTCCTTGATCATCGCCGCGTCCCACAGGCCCATGCGATGATTGGTCGCCCCGCCCATCCGGGTCGCATATTTCTCAAGCACCCGCAGGCCCGGGATCGTCTTGCGCGTGTCGAGCAACGTCGCCCCCGTCCCCGATATCGCGTCAACATAGGCCCGCGTCATCGTCGCGATTCCGGTCAGATGCTGCACCGTGTTGAGTGCGGACCGCTCCGCCGTCAGCATCGCCCGCGCCTTTCCCCGGATACGCATGATGTCGGTCCCCGCCGACACCCGATCGCCGTCCTGATGCAGCAGCTCAATCTCCACATCGGGATCGAGCGCCCGGAAAAAGGCCACCGCGATCGGCAATCCCGCCAGCGTCACATCGTCCCGGCTGTCCATCACCCCGTCGAAGATCGCGTCGACCGGGATCACCGCCTCGCTGGTGACGTCGCGCCCATCAGGGCCAAGGTCTTCGGCAAGGGTGGCCGCCACGAAGGCGTCGATGTCGAAACCGGTCAGACTGAACGCAGGAAGAGAGAAGGTCACGGCCGCGCGCCTACGTCGCCCTGCCCCACAGTCCCGCTGGCCATTTCCAGCATCCGGTCCAGGCTCTTCTTCGCCTGCAACCGCAGCGTCTCATCCATCTCGATGCGCGGCTGCAAGTCGCGCAGCGACAGATACAGCTTCTCCATCGTGTTCAGCGCCATATAGGGGCACACATTGCAGTTGCAGTTGCCGTCCGCACCGGGCGCGCCGATGAAATTCTTGTCCGGCACGCTTTTCTGCATCTGATGGATGATATGCGGTTCGGTCGCCACGATCAGCGTGTCGCCCGGCATGGTCTTGGCAAAATCGAGAATACCGCTGGTCGACCCGACATAATCGGCATGGTCGACGATGTAGGGCGGGCATTCAGGGTGCGCGGCGATCGGCGCTTGCGGGTGCGCGGCCTTCAGCTTCAGCAATTCGGTTTCGCTGAACGCCTCATGCACGATGCACACGCCCGGCCACAGCAGCATGTCGCGGCCCAGCTTGCGCTTCAGGTAGCCGCCCAGATGCTTGTCGGGGCCGAAGATGATCTTCTGCTCCTTGGGGATCTGCGCCAGAATTTTCTCGGCGGACGACGACGTCACGATGATGTCGGACAGCGCCTTCACTTCGGCCGAACAATTGATGTAGCTCAAGGCGATATGATCGGGATGCGCCTCGCGGAACGCCTTGAACTGGGCGGGCGGGCAGCTGTCTTCGAGGCTGCAACCGGCATCCATATCCGGCAGCACTACGATCTTCTCGGGCGACAATATCTTGGCCGTCTCCGCCATGAAACGCACGCCGCAAAAGGCGATCACGTCCGCATCCGTCTCCGCCGCCTTGCGCGACAGTTCCAGACTGTCGCCGACGAAATCGGACAGATCCTGAATTTCCGGCGACTGGTAATAATGGCCAAGGATCACGGCGTTGCGCTCCTTGCGCAACCGCTCGATTTCAGCGCGCAGGTCCGTTCCCTGCGGGATTCCCGTAAAAGCGTTCATACCCTGTAACTCCTCGGTCTTACCGGGCGCCCTAGCGGGCCTGTCTCCGGTTTGCCAGTACCTCGTTAATCGGCGTGGTCACGTCCCATTGTTCCCGATTACGATCCTTGCGTTCGGGCGGGAAGGTCACGATCACCCGCGCATCGCCAAAGCCCATTGCGGCCAACGGCGCGCCCATCACCTTCACCACTGCCGCGCGTCCATATTCGCGCGCCTGCGCCATGCGTTCGGGCGACCGTGCGGAGGCTTCCGCCCGCGCCTGCGCATGGGCCGATGCCTTGCGGCTCAGTGCCTCGCCCGCTTCCCGCGTCACAAACATCCCGCTGGTGCGCACCAAAGTCCGGCGCGCTTCATCCACATTGGCCTTGTCCGGCTTCACGTCAGGCGCATTGACGATCAGCGTCCGCCCCTTCTCGTCCCATTCCAGATCGCGTGGCGAAAGCCCCGACAGGTCGATGAAATAATCGACTGAATAGGGCATCTTCACCACCTGGTCGGACTTCAGCCAGCCAAAGCCGCGCACATCCTGCGCCGTGCTCTGGACGACGCCGTTCAGCCGCGACACGCGCAGGTCGCTGGTGCCGGCGATCTTCTCGGCGATGATCTTCGTCACCGCCGACCCGTCATCCTCCACGGTAACGACATAGTCGCGATTATAGCGCTGCCAGCCGACCAGCATCGCCGCGCCGACGAACAGGATCAGCAATGCCGCGCCGATCGGCCCGGCATAGCGCCTGATCATGGGCTTCAACGCATCTGCCATCGCCCGTCCCCGG
This sequence comes from Sphingobium sp., assembly GCA_020051025.1. Taxonomy (GTDB): domain Bacteria; phylum Pseudomonadota; class Alphaproteobacteria; order Sphingomonadales; family Sphingomonadaceae; genus Sphingobium. The sequence continues at coordinate 4,193 of JAGVJS010000403.1, forward strand.
TCGGTGCCGCCAGTCCCCGACCGTCCAGATCAATGAGATGCGCCAGCACCGACCGCCCCGCCGCGCCATGCAGGCGCGGATCGACGCCCTTGTACATGTCCGCCACCATATCCGGGATGGCGCTGTCGCCGTTACGCTCCAGAAAGCGCAAAATCTGTCCCTCGCGTTGCTTTCGATGGCCCATCATCCCGCGCACCAGCCGCTGCGGATTGTCGATCGGCTCGCCATGGGCAGGATAATAGACGCCATCGTCGCGCCCCAGCAGCAACTGCATCGAGCGCATATAGGCGCTCATGTCGCCATCGGGCGGGGAAATCACACTGGTGGACCAGCCCATCACATGATCGCC
>JAGVJS010000365.1 GCA_020051025.1 Sphingobium sp.
GAACCGATATTGCGCCGTCAGCCAGCCCAGTGCCGCCGCACCGACTGATCCCTCGGTCAGGCGATAGCTGCCTTCCGGCAGCGTTTCGGCCAGACGCGCAAGGCACCAACTGCCTAGCGCGCCCTTGTCGGCGACGCCGGCGACCACCGACCAGTCGCCATCCTGCGCGCCCGGCAGGATAGCCTGCTCATGCGCCAGCCCCTTGAATTTCTGCGCCGTCAGCAGCGCGCGCACGGACGCAGGGCGGCTGGCCAGCCAGCTGCCGAAGCTCTTCGCATCGACCAGCTGGATCGCATGGGCGGGTTGCTGATTGTCGGTTTTGAGCAGGTCGGAAAAATCGGTCATGATGCGGATGTACGGGAAAGCGGACGGCGAAGGAAAGCGCATTTTTTCATCGCTATGTCGCCACGTCCGGCCCTTTCTTCATTTGCGATATGAACCGGCCGGGCCTAGCTTCGTTGGATAATAAGCAAGGAGATGGACGATGATTCATGGTGATGATCGCAGCCTGCAAGCGGCAAGGGCGCGCGCCTATGCGCTAGCCGAAAGCGGGCAGTTCGACAACAGCAATGCGGTCCAGCAGGCGCTGGTCGCCGAAGGTTGGTCCAATGCCGGGCGCGCGCTCGACAGCGACTATGCGCGCAAGGCGATCGGCGAAAAATGCCGCGCGGCTGCAAAGGCGCATTGATGCAGCATAAGTTACTGGTTTCGGCGGCGGTCCTGCTGATCGCCGCCTGCTCGCCATCGCATGATCAATCGACCGGCAACGCCGCAGAGAATGAAGCGGCTGCGCGCTTTGCCGATACAATGGTGGGCGCCCCCCAGCCACAGCCGCCTGGCAAGCCCTTTGCGCAGGCCGATAAGAGCGCATTCCTCGAATTTTCCTACGCCTATCCCGCGCAGGCAGCCGCGATTCCGTTCCTGGTCGACAAGTTCGGCAAGGATGCGGCTTCCTCCAAGGCGGATGCGCTCAAGATGGCGAAGGATGACAGCGCGGCGATGAAGGATTCGGGCTATCCCTTCCGCCCGCACAGCGTGGAAACGAAATGGCGAGTGGAGGCGGACACTCCGCGCTTCCTGTCGCTGGAGTCGGAATCCTACGTCTATACCGGCGGCGCCCATGGCATGACCGGCTATGATGTGGTGCTGTGGGATAAGGCGCGTCGACGCGAAACCAGCGTCAAGGCGGTGATGACGTCACCGGCTGCTTTCGCGGCGGCGATCCGCGATCCCTTCTGCAAGGAACTGGACCGGCAACGCGCGGAAAAGCGTGGCGAACCGGTGGTGCGCGGCGATGACGATTTCACCAAATGTATCGACCCGATGTCCGAAACATTGGTGCCGACCTCCAGCGACGGCAAGCTGATCGACAGCATGACTGTGGTCGTCGGCCCCTACAGCGCCGGTCCCTATGCAGAGGGCAGCTATGACGTGAAGCTGCCGGTCGATGCGGCGATGCGCAAGGCGATCAAGACCGAATATCAGGACGGGTTCGTGACGCCCAGATAACTACCCCCCCGTTCGTTTCGAGCGTGTCGAGAAACGGCTGGCACAGCGCTTCCCGTTTCTCAACCGGTCTTGAAACGAATGGAGATTTGGGGTCAGTTTTCGACCGGCACGCCGTACAGGTCATGATCGTCGGCGTCCTCGATCAGCACGTCGAACATGTCGCCGGCCTTCCGTCCTTCGCCGACATCGCGCAGGAAAACATTGCCGTCGATTTCCGGCGCGTCTGCCTGACTGCGGGCGGTGGCGCCGATGCTGCCATCTTCCTCGTCCGGTTCGCCCACTTCATCGAGGATGACGGGCAGCACGCGGCCGACTTTCGCCTGCAACTTGGCGGCGCTGATCGCGGCGGTCTTTTCCATGATCCGCTGGTAACGCTCTTCCTTGACCTCTTCGGGCACCGCGTCCGACAGGTCATTGGCGGCAGCCCCCTCGACCGGTTCGAAGCGGAACGCGCCGACGCGGTCCAGTTGCGCCTCGTCCAGCCAGTCGAGCAGATATTGGAAGTCCGCCTCCGTCTCGCCAGGGAAGCCGACGACGAAGCTGGAGCGGATCGCGATGTCCGGGCAGATGTCGCGCCATTTGGCGATCCGGCTCAGCACCTTGGCTTCATTGGCCGGGCGCTTCATCGCCTTCAATACGCTGGGCGACGCATGCTGGAACGGAATGTCCAGATAGGGCGTCAGCAGCCCTTCGGCCATCAGCGGGATAACCTGATCGACATGGGGGTAGGGGTAGACATAATGCAGCCGCACCCAGGGCGCCTTGCCCTCGGCGGTGCGCAACTGCCCCAGTTCGCGCGCCATGTCGGTCATGTGCGCGCGCACTTCGCGGCCCTTCCACATGCGCGGATCATGCCGCGTGTCGACGCCATAGGCGGACGTATCCTGGCTGATGACCAGCAATTCCTTCGTGCCGGCCGCGACCAGCTTCTCCGCCTCGCGCAGCACGGCATCGATGCGCCGCGATACCAGATCGCCGCGGATCGACGGGATGATGCAGAAGGAGCAACGATGGTTGCAGCCTTCGGAAATCTTCAGATAGCTGTAATGGCGCGGCGTCAGCTTCAGGCCGCCTTCAGGCACCAGATCGACGAAGGCGTTGGGGATGGGCGGCGACGCATCATGCACCGCATTGACCACCTGCTCATATTGATGCGCGCCGGTGACGGCCAGCACCTGCGGGAATTTCGCACGGATCACATCCGCCTCGTCGCCCATGCAGCCGGTCACGATGACGCGGCCATTTTCGGCCATTGCCTCGCCGATCGCCTCCAGCGATTCCTCCTTGGCCGAATCGAGAAAGCCGCAGGTGTTGACCAGTACGACGTCGGCGCCGGCATAGTCGGCGGACATCTGATAGCCGTCGGAACGCAGTTTGGTCAGGATACGTTCGGAGTCCACAAGGTTCTTGGGACAGCCGAGCGAAACCATGCCGATTTTCGGCGCGTCTGGGATTTTGGTTGCCATGATCGCCGCGCACATAGGGATTTTTGCGCCAAATGTCACGCGGGAGCGTGCACAGTCCCGATTCAATCGGGCTTTTGTGTCTTTCCGGCCCCATCCCCTTCCGTCACCTCGATGATCAGATCGCCGGTCTGGAGCCGGTTTGCGCCTTCCTCCCAGAAGCCGATCGGCCGGTCGTCGCGATAGATGCGCAGGCCAAGGCCTGTCTTGATCGCCGACAGCGGCCCGCCAATCTCCTGCGGCAGCACCGCCCGCTCGTTCAGCTTGATGCGGCCGCCCGACGCGGCAAGGTCCGTCATATAGTCGGCCAGATGCCGCCCGCTGCTACTGCCGGCCAGTAGAAGGCCGGCGAAGCTGACCGGGTTGATGACGGTGGTGGCGCCGGCCTGCCGCGCGGGCAGTTCATTATCCTCATTGCGCACGACGATGCTGATCGGCAGGCGCGGGGCCAGATGCCGCGCCGTCAGGGTGATGAGGATGGAGGTATCGTCCCGGCCCGCCGACACGATCATGATGCGGGCGCGGTGGATGGCGACGTCCTTCAACGTCTTGTCCCGCGTGGAATCGCCGCACAGGATGTTGCAGCCCTGCGCTTCCGCCAGCGCCAGCGCCTTTTCATTGCCGTCGATGACGACGATCTCGCGCGGATCGGTGCCGCGCGCCAGCAGTTCGTGCACCGCCTCCTGCCCGCTGGTGCCGAAGCCGGTAACGACGATATGATTGTGCAGATCGGCCTGAATACGCGCCATGCGCCACCTGTAGAGGATGTTGCGGAGAAAGAGATTATAGGCTGTGCCAAGGAAGATCAGCCAGACGAACAATCGGATCGGCGTCACGAAGATGGATTCAAACAGCCGCGCTTCCGGCGTCACCGGCACGATATCGCCATAGCCGACCGTCGTGACCGTTACGGTAGTGAAATAAAGTACGTCGATGAAGCTGATCTGATTGTCGTAATTGTCCTTGAGGCCATCGCGCCCGACCCAGTGGAGCAGCAGCACCAGCGCGATCAGGCCGAACACCAGCCCCAGCCGCCAGACCAGATCGGCCCAGAGCGGCATGGATGATCGCCGCCGCAGGAAACCGGTCGTGGCCGAGGATGCGGCCGACGACGGGACCGCCGGACTGATCCTCATGCCGGGGGCAACTGGGCAACCGGGTTCACCGGCACGCGGTCCTTGCGCAGTTCGAAATGCAGCTTGGGCTTGCTGGCATAGCCTGTGTCGCCGGTCAGGCCGATGACCTGGCCTTGTCTCACCTTCTGCCCGCGCACCACATCGACCCGGCTGGCATGGCCATAGGCGCTGACCCAGCTGCTGCCATGGTTGATGAGGACGAGGCCGCCGAACACCGCCACCTTGTCCCCCGCATAGGCGACCACGCCATCGGCGGTCGCACGGATCGGTGTGCCCATGGGCGTCGCGATGTCGATGCCATTATTCTTCGCGCCGCTTTCGCCGGGGCCGAAGCGCGACAGGATCGTGCCCTTGACCGGCCAGGCGAAGC
>JAGVJS010000307.1 GCA_020051025.1 Sphingobium sp.
GTCCGGGGTCATGCGGTGCAGGCCCAGCTTTGCCTTCAGCATCAGGAAGCGGGTGACGGCATCGTGCAGGCGCTGTTCCGACAGCCGGCCTTCGCGCAGACCCTGAAGCATGAAGCCCATGTCGGCGACCGGATCGCGGCTGAACAGGAAGACGTCGCAGCCATTTTCGATCACTGCCGGCACCGCTTCGGCGCGGCCCATCCAGCTGGTGAGGCCGCCCATGACGGTGGCGTCGGAGACGATCAGGCCGTCAAAGCCCAGTTCGTCGCGCAGCAGATCCTGATTGAGCAGGCGTGAGACGGAGGCCGGTTCGAACGCCTGCGCGCCAGCCTGAGGCAGCCGGTCGCGGATATAGGCGGGCAGGGCGATATGGGCCGACATGATGGTCATCACGCCATCATCGACCAATGTGCCGAAGATGCGGCCGAAGGTCGCGCGCCATTCGGCCATGGCCATGTCGTTGACGCTGGTGACGAGATGCTGGTCGCGATCGTCCAGCCCGTCGCCCGGCCAGTGCTTGGCGCACGCCGCCACGCCCTGTGCCTGCAAGGCCCGAACATAGGCGCGGGCCTGCGCCAGGATGCGGTCGGGATCGGAACCATAGGAGCGGGTGCCGACTACCGCGTTGCGGAAGGCGCGGTTGATGTCGACGACGGGGGTGAAGGACCAGTTATAGCCCAGCGCCCGGCTTTCCTGCCCGACGATGCGGGCAAGATCGGCGCTCAGGGTCAGATCGTCGCAGGCGGCGATGCCCATCTGGTTCGGGATGGCGGTGGTGAAAGGCGCGCTGACCGTGCCGCCCTCGATATCGCCGGACAGGATCAGGGGCACGTCCGATCGTTCCACCACATGGCGGGTCGCGGTCCATGCGGCGTTCAGGTCATGGGTCGGGAAGCGGTGGATGCCGCCCGGCGCGTAAGCGAGCAGGCCGTCCGCTTCCTCGATACTGTCATGGCGCGCCGACAGGACGAACAGTTGCGCGATCTGCGCCTCGACGCTCATGGCGTCGCGGGTATTTTCCACCCAGGCCATGTCCTCCGGGGAGAGGAACAGAGGACCGGCACCGGGTGAAAGGCTGAGAGGGTTTGTAGACAAGTTGAGGGTCATCAATTGGCAGCAGGCGCAGGACGGGCAAAGGCGGCGGGGATGGTTGCCGACTTGAACGGGGCGAAGCGCTTGCGGGCGGCGGCAAGGCGGGCCTGCATGTCGGCCAGCACATCGGGATGGCGATCGGCGACGCTGTAATTTTCGGCCTGATCGACGCTCATGTCATAGAGCTGCGGATATTTTTCCTCGGTCGGGAACAGGCGGCCGCGATAATAATCGTTGGCCACATATTTCCAGCGCGGGGTGCGGATCGCGACCGGGTCTTCATTGTCGAACAGGATCAGTTCCTCATGCGGGGACAGGGCGGTGCGGCCGGTCAGCAAAGCGGTCAGGTCGGCACCGTCGATGGTTACGCCTGCGGGTAACGACGCGCCGGCCATCGCGCAGAATGTGGGCAGGAAATCGATCGCCATGCCGATGGCGGAAGAGCGCCGACCAGCCGGCACGGTGCCGGGTCGCCATGCGATCAGCGGCGCGCGATAGCCGCCATCATAACCGCCGCCGCCCTTGCGCTGGCGCAGGCCGCCAGCCGATCCTTCATACCAGGGGCCGTTGTCGGAGGTGAAGAGGACGAGCGTGTCCTGCTCGATCCCCAGCGTGCGGAGTTTCGCCAGCAGATGGCCGACCAGCGCGTCGATTTCCTGTACCGTGTCGCCATAGGCGCCGGCCTTCGACGTGCCGGCATAGGGCGGGCGCGGATGGACCGGCAGATGCGGCCCGCTGAGCACCAGTTCGACGAAGAAGGGGCGGGCGACATTCTGTTCGATGAACCGCTCCGCCTCATCACAGAAACGCTGTTGCAGCATCGGCAGGTTGGCTGCTTCTTCCTTCGGCGCGGCTTGCCCGTCCATGGTGTAGAGGGGCAGCGGCACCATGTCGTGGCTGTAGGGGATGCCGACGAAGCGGTCGAAGCCGTGCGCGGTCGGCATCCATGTCGGGCCGCGATGGCCGAGGTGCCATTTGCCGAACAGGCCGGTCGCATAGCCTGCCGGCTTGAGCGCCTGCGCGATCGTCACTTCCGACGTGGGCAGGACGCGGTCGTCCTTTTGCAGGATCACCTGATAGCCAAGGCCGGTGCGTACCGGATACCGCCCGGTCAGCAGGCCCGCGCGCGACGGCGTGCAGAGATTGGCGGCAGAATAGAAGTCGGTGAAGACCGTCCCCTGCGCCGCCATGCGATCCAGATGGGGCGTGGCGATCGCCTTTGCCCCCATGGCGCCGATGTCGCCATAGCCCAGATCGTCGCAGAGGATCACGATGATATTGGGCGGCCGTCGATTGGCGGTGCGGGCCTGCCCGGCCCATGGCGCGGCCGCCATCAGCGCTGCGCCGGTCATGAAATGTCGCCTGTCCATCCGATCCTCCCTGCAAAAAGAAGGCCCGGCCACGTCAGCGGCCGGGCCTTGTCGATCAGAACTTCACGCCGAGCGTGGCGCCGAAGTAACGGTCCGCATCCTTGTTGAAGGTGCCGACCAGATCATAATTGCCGCCCAGGAAGGAGGTGTGGCCGATGCTGGTCAGGTAATTTTCGTCGAACAGATTCTTGACGAACAGGGTCAGGCTGTAGCGGCCATCAATCTGCTTCACGCCGATGCTGGCGTCGACCAGCGCATAGGCCGGCTGTTCCAGCAGCGGATCCTGCTCGACCGAGAAGTTCATCGCGCTCTGGAAGTTGACGCCCACCTGCGCGAAGCCGGCAAAGTCGGTGCCCGCAATGTCCGTCTCATAACGCGGCGCGATGCTGATCTTCCACTTCGGGCTGACGGGCAGGGTAGCGCCGCGCAGATTTTGCGTCGGGGTGACGCCGGCCGCCGTGCGGTAGCAGACATTGATCGGCGTGCCCGTCATGACTGGCGCGGTGGCGGCGATCTGCTGCGGGCAGTTCAGGCCGTCAATGTCGATCTTCGCATCCGAATAGGTGAGTGCGCCGGTCAGGCTGAAATGATCGTCGGGGCGCACGGTGGCCTCGATTTCAAAGCCCTTGGTGCGCGACTTGCCGGCATTGGTCGACACGAACTGGACCACGCCCGATGCGATGTCGGACCGGTTCGCCTGCACCTGAAGATTGGTGTAGTCGGCCAGGAACACAGCGGTGCTGACGCTCAGCACGCCGTCGGCGGTGCGACCCTTGAAGCCCAGTTCATAGGCGTTGACATGTTCCGGTTCCAGCACGCGCTGGTTGGCGAGGTTGGCAGAGATTTCCATGTCGAAACCCAGGCCCTTATAGCCGCGGGTATAGCTGCCATAGACCTGTGCATTGCGGCTGAATTCATATTGCAGGCCCGCCTTGCCGGTAACGGCGGTGTCGCTGGCAGTGATGGAACCGCTGGTTGAGGCATTGCCGGGGAAGACCGCGTCGCCAGCTACGATCGGGGCGGTGCGGGTGCCGCTGTTGGTGCCCTTTTCATACTGGACGCGCAGCCCGCCGATGGCCTTCAGCCCGCCAGTGATGCGATAGTCGACCTGACCGAAGGCGGCGATGCTGTCCTGCTTCAGGCGCGTCTCGCTCCTGGCCGACTGCCACACGATATTGGCGTCGGCGCACGGTTCGCCGAACGTGCCGGCGGTGCAGCGGGCACGGCGGCGATCGAAGGGCCGCTTGATGTCGGAGCGCATGTAGAAGACGCCCGCGACATAGTTGAAATCGCTGTTGCCGTTATTGGCGATGCGCAGTTCCTGGCTGAAGGCGGAGAGGTCCACGATGCCATGGTTCTGGCTGAAATAGGAATAGGTCGCATTGCTGCCCACGAACAATGGCACGTTGCTGTTGATGCGTTCGATCGGCTGGTTCACCTCCAGATCATATTTCTGATATGCGGTGATTGACGTGATGGTCGCGCCGCCCAGATCCCAGTCGGCCTGCATCGAATAGGTCTGTTGCTTGCTGTTGGAGTAGGTGACGGTCTCGTCATTCAGCGTGCGGTTTTCACGGGTGGCATCGATCGGGCCGACCAGCGATTGCAGGTTCGGATTGGTGATCGCGATCCAGGTGGAGGCGCAGCAATCGGCGTTGGTCTTGCGATATTCGGCCGAGAACAGCAGGTTCAGATTGTCGGTCGCATCCCAGTCCAGCTTGCCGCGCACGCCCCAGCTCTTCGAGCCATTGTCCCAGCCACCGGTTGCGATGTTGCGGGCAATGCCACGCACGTCATTGTAGAAGCCGGTGACGCGGGCGCGCAGCGTGTCGCTGATCGGGCCGGACACGGTGCCACGGGCGCGATATTCGCCATGTTCGGCGATGGTGGCTTCGGCCTTGCCTTCAAAATCGCGCGAGGGGCGGGCGGTGGTGACGTTGACCACGCCGGCGGTCGCATTCTTGCCGAACAGCGTGCCTTGCGGACCGCGCAGCACTTCCACCCGTTCGATATCGGCAAGGTCAGTAAAGCCCTGCCCCTGGCGCACGGCGACGACGCCGTCGACCACGGTGGACACGGAAGATTCGACGCCCTGACCGAACAATGCCGTGCCGATGCCGCGGATGCGGAAGCTGCTGTTGGTGGGATTGGACCCCTGCTGGAAGGTGAGCGACGGCACGGCCTGCACCAGCGCGTTGCTGTCGTTGATCTGGCGATTGGCCAGCGTGTCGGCGCCCACGGCGGTCACGGCCAGTGGCACGTCCTGCAAGCGTTCAGCGCGCTTCTGTGCGGTGACGACGATGTCGGTGCCGTCCTGCGGTGCCTGCG
>JAGVJS010000017.1 GCA_020051025.1 Sphingobium sp.
CAACGCCAAGGATCACAATAGACATCGGTCCGCTCCTTTCCTCTTCAAGCACCAGCATCATATCCGATGCCGGGGAAAAGGGGCGGGCCATCCCATAAATCACGCTAGTGTGCACCAGATCGCAGAACCCCTCAAAAATAATCGGTTATCTGACCCCGTTCGGCCCGCATCACCTGCTTGGCCCGGCACCAGCAGCGCAATCTTCTCCTATTACGCATCTTCACGCGTATTGCTTTGATTCCCATCGCACATTCCGCGTTCGAGCGCGGAGACCTATGAACTAGTGATCAAGTCGTTTGAGTATTCATACGATTTTGGTTCAGGCCTAAGCGTTGGCTGGCGCGAGCGGCCATTTTCACTTGATCGATCCTGCTCCGCCTTCGGTGATGCCGAGAACGATGCGGTCTATGCGGCGCAGCATATCAACGAACCCGTTGATTTCCTGCGGTTCGAAGCCGGCAAAAATCCGTCTTTCCAACTCCAGCGCCTTGGGGGCGATGGCGGCGTAAAGCGACTGGCCCTTCGCGCTGAGGACCAGGAGATGGGATCGTCGATCCTCCGGATTGGGCCGGCGATTCAGCAGTTGCCGGTCGGTCAGCGCGATCGCGGCGCGACTGACGGACACCTTGTCCATGCGCGTGCGCGTGCCGATTTCCTGTTGAGTGATGCCTTCTTCCGCCGCCGCCCAGGCGAGCACGCGCCACTCAGTGATCGTGATGCCGAACAGGGCCTCATAGGTGTCGGCAATGCTGTGGCTGACCAGGTTGGATGTATAGGACAGCCGATAGGGAATGAAGGCGTCGAGGCAAAGCGTTTTCTGGTCCATGCAAGATAGTAGCATTTGACACCAGATGTGCAAATCAAGCATATGGTAACAATTGATACCGGTATGTGGGAGCGGACATGACCCTCGACGCGCAGGCAATCGCAGGGGAGAAGGCAGCGATGATGCTCGGCTTTGGCAATCATTTCGCGACGGAAGCCGTGGACGGGGCATTGCCGGTTGGGCGCAATTCGCCCCAGCATGTGCCCTATGGCCTTTATGCTGAACAGTTGTCGGGCACGGCTTTCACCGTGCCGCGCGCGGAAAGTCGCCGCAGCTGGCTTTATCGCCTCCGACCAACGGCCAATCATCCGGCCTATCGCCGCTATGAGACGACGTCGCAGTTGCGCACCGGCCCCTTTGCCGAAGTGCCGCCGACCCCCAATCGCCTTCGCTGGGATCCGCTACCCGTTCCGGCCGATCCGACCGACTTCATCGATGGTCTGGTGACCTATTGCGGGGCCGGCGATCCGGCGGCGGCTACGGGGTTGGGGATTCATCTCTACGCCATCAACCGGTCGATGGGCCGTCGCGCCTTTTACAATGCCGATGGTGAAATGCTGCTGGTGCCCCAGCAGGGTGGGTTGCGGATCGTCACGGAAATGGGCATCCTGCCAGTGTCGCCTGGACAGATTGCGGTCATTCCGCGCGGCGTCCGGTTCCGGGTGGAATTGCTGGACAGCGTCGCGCGCGGCTATGTCTGCGAAAATTACGGGGCGCTGTTCCGCCTCCCTGATCTGGGCCCGATCGGCTCCAATGGCCTTGCCAACCCACGCGATTTCGAAACGCCGGTCGCCTGGTTCGAGGATGAGGATGCACCGTTTGAGATCGTCCAGAAATATTGCGGCGGTCTCTGGACGACGACCCAGTCCCACTCGCCCTTCGATGTGGTCGCCTGGCACGGCAATCTGGCACCCTATCGCTACGATCTCGACCGGTTCAATACGATGAACACGGTCAGCTTCGACCATCCTGATCCGTCGATCTTCACGGTGTTGACCTCGCCCACGGATATGTCGGGAACGGCCAATTGTGACTTCGTGATCTTCCCGCCACGCTGGATGGTGGCGGAAGATACATTCCGCCCGCCCTGGTTTCACCGTAATGTCATGAGCGAATTTATGGGCCTGATCCATGGAGCCTATGACGCCAAGCAGGGCGGCTTTACGCCCGGCGGCGCCTCGCTGCACAATTGCATGGCGGGCCATGGCCCCGATCAGGCCAGCTATGAAGGGGCCGTACGCGCGGACCTCAAACCGCACAGGATCGAAAACATGATGGCCTTCATGTTCGAAAGCCGCTTCATCTTTCATCCGACCCGCTTCGCGGTGGATACGCCGCTGTGCCAACTGGATTATGACGATTGCTGGACGGGTTTTCAAAAGGCCCAGTTGCCGCACATGACAGAAACAGAGGATGACCAGGCGTGACCTTTCCGATGATCGATGAAACCCATGATCCCAAGCGCAGCAGTTGGGTGGAGGGCGCGGATGGTCATGCCGACTTTCCCATCCAGAATTTGCCCTATGGCATATTTGCGCCCGTCGATGGACGGCCACGCGCCGGCGTCGCAATTGGCGACCATATTCTGGACCTTGATGCCGTGGCGGAAGCGGGTCTGCTGGTTCCCTCTGCCGCAGCGGCGCTGGCGGAGCCACGGCTCAATGCACTGCTGGCGCTGCCGTCTGTGGAGCGGCGGGCGTTGCGACACGCGCTCAGTCGCTATTTGAGCGAGGAGGGCTATCGGGCGCGGCTGCAACCGCTGCTCCATCGCGCGGGGGATTGCGAGCTGCGCCTGCCTGCATCGATTGGCGACTATACCGATTTCTACGTCGGCATCCACCACGCCACCAATATCGGCAAATTGTTCCGTCCCGACAATCCGTTGCTGCCCAATTATAAATATGTTCCGATCGGTTATCATGGCCGCGCCTCGTCGGTTCGCCCGTCGGGTGCTGCGGTGACGCGGCCCAGCGGGCAGCGCAAGGCGCCTGACAGCGACACGCCGATCTTCGGACCCAGCATCCGGCTGGATTATGAGCTGGAATTGGGGATCTGGATCTGCGGGGGCAATGCCCTGGGCGAACCGATCGCTATTGTCGACGCCGCCGATCATATCGCCGGCTTCTGCCTGCTGAACGACTGGTCGGCGCGCGATTTCCAGGCTTGGGAATATGTTCCGTTGGGGCCGTTTCTGGCAAAGAGTTTCCACTCGACCATTTCCCCCTGGATCGTCACCGCCGAAGCGATGGCGCCCTTTCGTCAGGCTCAGCCGCCCCGGCCTGATGGTGATCCGCTGCCGCTACCGCATTTGTGGGACGAAGCGGATCAGGCGCGTGGCGCGCTGGCGGTCGAGCTGGAAGTCTTCCTGTCGAGCGCCCGGATGCGCCAGCAGGGTGAAGCGCCGCTGCGCCTGTCCATCGGGGATGCAAGCAGCATGTATTGGACCCCGCAACAGATCGTCACCCATCATGCGTCGAATGGTTGCAACCTCAATTCCGGCGACCTTCTGGGCACCGGTACTCTGTCCATGCCGACGCCCGATGGCTTCGGCAGCCTGGTGGAACTCACGCAGGGCGGGAAGGTGTCGATTGTCCTGCCGAACGGCGAGGAGCGGCTTTTTCTGGAAGATGGCGACGAACTGACGCTCAAGGCGACGGCGCGAGCGGACGGCTATGTCCCGTTCGGTTTCGGCGAATGCCGGGCGATCGTGGTGCCGGCGCGATGAGCGAGCTGACGCTGCATGGCTACTGGCGGTCGGGCGCGGCGTATCGTGTCCGCATCGCGCTCGCGCTCAAGGGCATCGCCTATGCACAGGTGACGCATGACTTGCGCACAGGCGCCCAGAAATCGGGTGATTTCCGAGCGATCGCGCCGCAGGGGCTAGTCCCGGCTCTGAGCCATGACGGGCGTATTTTCACGCAAAGCCCCGCGATCCTGGAATGGATCGAGGAACGCTGGCCGACTCCGCCGCTTCTGCCCGCCGGGGTCGATGATCGGGCGATCGTGCGGGCGATGGCGGCACTGATCGGCTGCGACATTCATCCATTGAACAATCTGCGCGTGTTGCAGGCGATCAAGGGCGATCTGGGCGCCGATGCCGATCAGGTCAGCGGCTGGATCGGCCGATGGATCGGCGATGGCTTCGCCGCTCTGGAGCGCCAGGTCACGCTTCATGGCAGGGGCTTCTGCCATGGGGAGGCGCCCGGGCTTGCCGACTGCTATCTGATTCCGCAGCTATATTCGGCGGAACGTTTCGGCGTCGATCTGGCCCCTTATCCGGCGCTGCGGGCGGTGGGTGATCGCGCGGGGTCGCTTCCCAGCTTTCAGCAGGCCCATCCATCCGCCCAACCGGATGCGCCGTGAACGATCTTCACTCCGATGAGCGTGTGTTCGCCACCCCGGACGGGGTGCGTCTCGCGCGAATGGATGATGTTGAGGACAATAAGGCAAGGGGGTTCGTTCTCCAGATGCGGGCGGGCCGGTTCCATGGCTTCGTTGTTCGGCGTGGGAACCGCGTCCATGGCTATGTCGACCGCTGCCCGCATATGGGGCTGCCGCTAGCGCAGAAGCTTGACGATTATCTCGTCCCCGGCGGCGCTCATATCGCGTGCAGTTGGCACGCCGCCCTCTTCCGGGTCGAGGATGGGCAATGCGTTGGTGGCCCCTGCAACGGGCAGCGGCTCACATCCTGGCCCGTGCATGTCGATGCCGGCATGATCGTGACCGGCCTTGGCGACGGGGCGCCCGGATAGCAGCCTTTCCCAAGCGGTAGACATCCTGCCGTTCGACCATCACCCCACCGGTGATGCCGGCGGGGTGATGGCGCCTACGCTCCCAGCGCGCTTGCCAGCGCCAATCCGCCGCTGGCCCCGCCATCCTTGCACCCATGCTCGTCCTCTATTTCAACTGACAGATATCGAAGGCGTCAATATCCCATGATCCGGATTTTCCCGGCCATGGCGCAAATGAAACTGTAGTTGTGCGTTCCCGCCACTATATGATGGGCAGGAATTATTATATAATCATATAACAACAGGCGGCGGGGTGCCCTTTCCTTTCTACAGTCGGGCCGAGCCATTTTGACGGGGGTATATCATCCGATGGAGTATTTCGTTTGAGAGTCATGAAAGCGAATAATCTGTCGGGGGCCGGATGCAGGTTGGTGCAGCGACAAGATATTCCGTCTGCGAACCGATGCTCGAACGCGATTTTGGACGGAGTATTATGAGAGGATATCTTTCGACCCTCGTAATTCCATGGCTTTTGGGTGTGTCGGCCGCCGACGCCCAAGCGCGGTCATCGCAATGGTGGTATGTCGGCCAAGGCGCAGATCGCGTCCTTTTCGTCGATGAAAAGTCGATAGAGCGGAACGGCGACATTGTTCGCTATTCCGCCAGTCAAATATTCCGGCCCGGCACTGAGATGGTGACGCAGCGCGCTTTCATGAAAGCAGATTGTATCGGGCGAACTCAACAGTGGGTTCTAGTTATGCGCTATGGCGAGGATGAACAGTCGCTCGACCAGACGGCGGCAGGATATGACGAAATTCAGCCGGTCGAGACGGGGACCGTGGGCGAAGCCGAGTTGAATTTCGTCTGTGCGATGGACAGAAGCGCGGGCGATGCCTTCCCGATCGCAATCGACGACCGGACGTTGGCATGGGCGCTGATCGCCAATGCGGATCCCGCCATCAGGGCATCGGACATCCATGCGCGGTTGAAGGCCGATCCTGCAACGCCTGTCATCCGATCAACGGCCCCCTCGCCAGCGACCTTTGGTACGGAGCAACTGGTAGAAAGGGGGCAACCGATCGTGCCACCCCGCGACTACGCCAGGAGCCTCGAACCGCCGCTGCCTGAGGATTATGACGCGGATGAGATTGGGCGGATCTATGATGTGGTCTATCTTGGTGTGGATAAGGACGAGATCATGTTCGAACGCCGCGGCTATGCGATAGATGATCTGGCTCGGCCGGGCAGCGGCCAGACGGTCGGGACGCCTATCCAGGCGCAACGGGAGCAGATCGGTGATCTATCGATTACAATCCTGGACGCCACGCCGCACAGTCTGCGCTATCGCGTCGAACGAAAGGCGGAGGATGACGCGATTTTACCGAGCATGGAGCAATGATCCTTGCCCTGATGCTGTTGCTTGGCGCGCAGGAAGCGCAGGAGGACGTGTCCGAGCGGATAGCGATGGTCTGTTCCATCACCGATGGTCGAGGGTGCGAGGATGCGGGGCTTGCCTATGCTGAAGGCCGTAATGCGCCAGAAGACTGGGTGCGGGCGGCTGCCTATTATGGCGTGGGTTGCAAAGCTGGGAATGCCGCAAGTTGCATCAGGCTTGGCCTGGCCTATGACAAGGGGCACGGGGTTGAGAAGAATGCGGCCTATGCGTCTTTTTATTTCCATAAGGCCTGCGACCTCGATAGTGCGTCCGGCTGCTCCAACATCGGCCTGTCATACGCTTTGGGGAAGGGCGTGGTGAAGGATGAGAATCGTGCGGCGCGCTATTTCAAGCGGTCTTGCGATGCCGGCAGTCACGACGGCTGCGCCAATCTGGCCACCGCCTATGTTAAAGGCATCGGTGTGCATCGGGATCGAGGACGGGCTGTGCCACTCTATCAGGATTCCTGTGCGCAGGGAGATAGCAATGCGTGTTTCAATCTTGGCGTACTTTATGAAAAAGGGTGGAGTGTCGCACGCAATTTGAAAGATGCGACCCGTTTTTACAGTAGCGCCTGCGACAGCGGCGAGGGGGCGGGCTGCGGCAATTTGGGCCTTCTGCACGACAGCGGCAAAGCGGGGGTACGTGACAGCAGGCAGGCGGTGCTGCTTTACCGACGGGGATGCACATTGTCCCACGCGGAAAGCTGCGTTAGTCTAGGCAAGGCTTATCTGCGCGGGCGTGGCATTAAGGAGGACCAAGCGGCCGGCCTGCGGTTCATCCACAGAGCAGTGGAGATCGACCCTGGTTTCAAGCCGGCCTTGCGTATCTTGGCGCGATATCGCTATCGATGATGACGGCTGCTCTCGGCAGCTATTCGAACCAAATCTGCGGACATGAGGGCCGCGCCATCATTGGCTACGCGTTACGCTTCTTGGTGCTGCTGAAGCTGCCAGGCGTTTGAGGATGATCGGAACGCCGGCATCCTATTGTAGAAAGACACATATTTGTCATGGCGCGCACCTACTGCTTCAAATCGGTCTGGCATTCCGACTCAAGCTGGTGGGACAGTTTGGGAAGACATGTCCTTTTTGGGGTAACCGTTCATGGCGTCGAACGTCTTCATCAATGAAATTCATTATGACAATGCTGGCACCGACAGCGGCGAATTCGTCGAAATCGCGGGCCTTGCCGGCACCGACGTCACCGGTTGGAGCATTATACTCTACAACGGCAACCCCGCCCAGCGCAGCAGCTACAACACGCAAACATTGAGCGGTGTCATCGCCGACCAGCAGAAAGGTTATGGCACCATCCGCGTTGCCTATCCGGCCAACGGCATTCAGAATGGCGGATCGGGCGCGAATGGCGAACCCGACGGCGTTGCGCTGGTCGATGCGCAGGGCAATGTCGTGCAGTTCCTGAGCTGGGAAGGCAGCTTCACCGCGGCAAACGGCCCGGCCGCGGGCATGACCAGCGTCAATGTCGGCGTGTATCAGGACGGAACGCAGAACGGCACGTCGATCGGCTTGACCGGCACGGGCACGACTGCTGCGGATTTCCAGTGGGCGCTGATCAACGGAGCGACGGCTGGAGGCGTGAATAGCGGCCAGAGCTTTGGCGGCAGCACGCCCAATCCCGTGCCCGGCACGCTGAACATCGCCGACGCGAGCATCGTGGAAGGCAATGTGGGCATCAGCGAAATCGTCTTCACCGTCAGCCGGGTGGATGGCAGCGCCGGCGCGGTGTCGGCGGCCTGGACGCTGGCTTTTGGTTCGGCGGACGCCGCCGATTTCGGCGCGGGGCTGGCCACTAGCGGCACGGTGAATTTCGCGGACGGGGCAACGACGGCGGAAATCCGTCTGCCGATCCAGGGCGATACGGTTTTCGAGGCGAATGAGAGCTTCGCATTGACGCTGAGCGATGCCACCGGCCGCGCAGCGATCGGCCGGGCGACCGCGACCGGCACCATCAGCAATGACGATGTGGCCCCGCCCGCACCGGCGGCGAATGTCTTCGTGAACGAAATCCATTATGACAATGCCGGCACCGATGTCGGCGAGGCGATCGAGATCGCCGGGGTCGCGGGCACCGACCTGACCGGTTATCGGATCGTCTTCTACAATGGCACGAACACGCCGGACGCCGCGCCCGTCTATGACACGCTCAACCTGTCGGGTGTCATCGATAATGAAGGCAATGGCTTCGGCGCGCTGTCTTTCGCGCGTCCCGGCATCCAGAATGGCGGTGCGGACGGGTTTGCGCTGGTCGCGCCCGATGGCACGGTGATTCAGCTGCTATCTTATGAAGGCACCTTCACCGCCGCGCCGGGTACGCCCGCCGCCGGCATGACCAGCACCGACATCGGCGTGACGCAGGAACCGGCGCCGGGCATCGGCCTGTCGCTGCAACTGACCGGTGCAGGTTCGACTGCCGCCGATTTCAGCTGGACGGCTGGGGCGACGCAGACCTTCGGTTCGTTGAACGCTGGCCAGTCCTTCCTGCCTGCGGACGGCCCAAGCCATCTGCGCATCAACGACGCGCGCGTGGTCGAGGGCGACGACGGTGTTTCCAACATGGTGTTCACTGTGCAGCGCGCCGGTGGCCAGATCAACGCGGTGAGCGTGGAGTATGCCGTGGTGCTGAATGGCACGGCGGACGCGGCCGACCTGTCGGCCGATGCGCAACTATCGGGCACGGTCAGCTTTGCGGCGGGCGAGTTCAGCAAGCAGATCATCGTGCCGATCAAAGGCGATACGCTGAGCGAGAATAATGAAACGCTGTCGATCAGCCTGGGCGCGACGAGCGGTAACGTGATCATCGATCGGGCGACTGCCACCGGAACCATCGTGAACGACGATCCGATCGAACTGGCCATTGGGCAGATCCAGGGCGAAGGCCATGTGTCCGACTATGTCGGTCAAACCGTCATCACCGACGGCATCGTGACCGCGGTCGCCAGTAACGGCTTCTACCTTCAGTCGGTGGTCAGCGACGGCAATGCCCGCACGTCGGACGGCATCTTCATCTTCACCTCCTCCGCACCCGCCGTTGTGGTGGGCGACGCAGCGTCGGTACGCGGTACGGTGTCGGAATATGCGGGCGATCCTTCCAGCCTGTCGGTGACGCAGATCGTGTCGCCGGTGGTGAACGTCACCAGCCAGGGCAATGTCCTCCCTGCGGCAGTGGTGATCGGCGAAGGCGGGCTGACGCCGCCGACCCAGGTGATCGACCATGATCCGCTGAACAATTATGACCCGGCTAATGACGGCATCGATTTCTGGGAATCGCTGGAAGGGATGCGGGTGACCATCGACGCGCCGCAGGTCGTGTCGAATAGCAATCAATATGGCGAAACCGATGTCGTCGCGTCTCATGGCGCGGGCGCGACCGGCATGAACGATCGCGGCGGCATCACCATTTCCCCCAATGCGGACGGCACCGTCGACTATAATCCGGAAAAGATCCAGATCGACGCCGACAGCACGATCCTGCCTGGCTACAATCCGACGCACAGCATCGGCGATCAACTGGCGAGCGTGACCGGTGTATTGAACTACAGCTTCGGCAATTATGAGCTGCTGGCGACGGAAGCGGTCACGGTGACCAAGGACGTGACACTGGAACGAGAAGTGACCACGCTTCGTGGTGACGCCAACTATCTGTCAATCGCCACCTATAATGTCGGAAATCTGGATGCGAGCGACAACAAATTCGATATCCTTGCCAGCAACATCGTCTATAATCTAAATGCGCCCGACATCGTCGCGTTGCAGGAAATTCAGGACGCTGACGGAGCAGGCACGGGCAGCGACCTGTCGGGCGCCGTCACTGCGCAGGGCCTGATCGATGCGATCTTTGCCCAGACCGGCAAGCAATATGCCTATGTCGAAGTCGCGCCGGATACCGCCAATTCGACCGGCGGCGAACCGAACGGCAACATCCGCAACGGATTCCTCTATGATGTAGACCGTGTCTCCTATGTGGAGGGCAGCGCGGAACTGATCACCGGCGGCGCTTACACGGGCAGCCGCAATCCGCTGGCGGCGCAGTTCAATTTTGCAGGCCAGACGATCACGGCGATCAACGTCCACTTCACGTCGCGCGGCGGCAGCGATCCGAACTGGGGCAATACGCAGCCCGCGCAGGCGGCGGGGGATGCCGCGCGGATCGCACAGGCGGCGGGCGTCAAAGCCTATATGCAGGAGCATTTGGCCGATAATCCATCGCTCAACTTTGCCATGCTGGGGGATTTCAACGGCTTTTATTTCGAGGAAGCCCAGACCCAGCTGACCGATCCGGCCAAGGGTGGGATGTTGACAAACCTTAATACGCTGCTGCCGCCTGAAGAACGATATAGCTATATGTTCGAGGGCAATGCCCAGCAGATCGACCATATATTGGTCACCGGCGGGCTGGCGCAGAACGCCCAATATGATGCGGTGCATACCAATGCGCAGTTCGGTGACCGCCCGACCGACCATGACCCCCAACTAGCGCTGCTTATGCTAGGCGCCGCGCCCAAGGATCTGGTGCTGAGCAATGCGGCGGTTGCCGAAAATCTGCCCGCGGGCAGCCTGATCGGCACGCTGGCCGCGGCCGATACGGCCAATGATGTGCTGACCTATGCACTGGTCGACGATGCCAACGGCCTGTTCGTGGTCGATGCGCAGACCGGTGTCATCACGACCACCGCTGCGCTGGATTATGAAGCGCTATCTTCCTACACCATCGTCGCAAAGGTGACGGATACCGGTGGTCTTTCCACGCAGCAGGGCTTCGCCATCGCCGTCACCGACGTCAACGAAGCGCCCATCGCCGTGAACGACAAGATCACGGTGAACGAAGATGCGACCAGCGAGAATCTCTGGTCGACGTTGCTTGGCAATGACAATGACCCCGATGTAGGCCAGACGTTGGCGATCAGCGCCATCGATACCAGCAATACGCTGGGCAGCGTGATCTTTGACGCAGCGACGCAACAACTGCGCTATGCCGCCGATCATGATGCGTTCGATGCGCTGGCCACCGGCGCCAAGCAGACGGACAGCTTTAGCTATACCGTCATTGACGATCAGGGGCTGACCAGCACGGCAACGGTCGAGATATCGGTGACCGGCATCGCTGACGGCATCACTCGCACCGGCACAATCTTCTCCGACACGCTCAATGGCACGGCGGGCGAGGACAAGCTGTCGGGCGGACTGGGCAATGACACCCTGAACGGCCTCAACGGTCACGACATTCTGGACGGGGGCATCGGCAACGACAAGCTGTATGGCGGAGCAGGCAATGACGTCCTGTTCGGTAGCCTTGGCAACGACATGTTGAACGGGGGTGATGGCAACGACATCCTGTTCGGCGGACTGGGCGATGACGTACTGACTGGCGGCAAGGGGACGGACGTCTTCCATTTCGGCCGTCTGGACGGCAATGACAAGATCACCGACTTCGACGTCACGCAGGACAGCATCGTGCTGGACGACGGCATTTCGCTGCTGCGGTCGAAGGTGCAGGATGTCGATCGCGACGGGGTGAAGGATCTGGTCCTGAACTTCAGCTTGGGCACCACGGTGACGCTGCTGGGCGTGAGCGATGCCAAGGCGATCAAGTTCGGCGCGCCCGATCAGTGGTCCGACCATCAGCCCGGCGCCGGTGGCATCCTGGACGGGATCGGCGATTTCATCTTCGATCGTTTCGGTGGCTTGTTCGAGCTTGGCCATGGTCTTTGATATAGCGCCCGCTTAACACGGATAAGAATGATGCTTCGCCGCGCGATGGATAGCCGTCGCGCGGCGTCGTCTTGAACGATAGTGATGTTAGAATGACGGATAAGGTTCGGGGGCCGCTGCGCGCGGCATTGGCACATTGCAGGCGGCATTTCGTCGCCACCGCCGGCTTCAGCGCATTGGTGAACCTGCTCTATATTGCGCCCACCCTCTACATGTTGCAGGTCTATGACCGGGTCGTGCCGACGCAGGGATTGCAGACTCTGTTGTTCCTGACGCTGGTGCTGTTGTTCGCACTGGTGACTTTGGCCAGCCTCGACCGGGTGCGCCAGCGGTTGCTGACGCGGGCGGGGGTCCAGATGGATGCAGCGCTGGCGCCGCTGATCCTGGACGCCACGTTGGGGCGTCCTGATATGAGCGTGGCGCGGCAGGCGCTGCGCGAATTCGACCAGATGCGGGGCACGCTGACCGGGCCAGGCATATTGGCGCTGTTCGACGCGCCATGGGTGCCCATCTATCTGCTGGTCTGTTTCATGGTGCATCCTTGGATCGGGGCGGTGGCGATCGTCGGCTGCCTGCTGATGCCACTGCTTGCCTGGGCTAGTGAGCGGCTGACGCGCGGTCGGCTGGACTTGGCCCAGCGGATCGCCGGAGATAGCTATGCGCATCAGGATGCGTTGCTGGGGTCGGCGGACAGCCTGCGCGCGCTGGGCATGCGCAGAGCGATGGTCGCCCGTCAGCTGCGGCAGCGCGAAGCGATGCTGGCCGCGCAGACCGAGGCCAGCTTTGCTTCGGGCAATATTCTGACCGTCACCAAATTCGTGCGCATGGCGCTGCAATCGCTGGCGCTGGGACTGGGCGCGCTGCTGGCCGTGGACAATCTGATTTCAGCTGGTGCAATCTTCGCGTCCTCCTTTCTTATTGCCCGCGCGCTCCAGCCGATCGAGCAACTGATCGGCAGCTGGAAGGCGATCGTCCAGGCGCGCCAGAGCTATGCGAGCATTGATGCGCTGCTGGCGACCGTGCCGCATGCGTTGAACCAGACCCGGCTACCCGCGCCGCGCGGAGCGATGCAGCTGGAAAATGTCACCGTGCTCAATGAAGCGCGGGACGGAGCGATCCTGCAAGGCGTGTCGCTGCGTATCCAGCCGGGCGAAGTGATCGCGGTGATCGGGCCAAGCGGTGCGGGGAAGTCCACGCTGATCCGTGCCATCGCCGGTGCGATCCTGCCTGATCGCGGCACGGTGCGCATCGATGATGCCGATGCGCGGGATTGGGATCCTGAGCAGCTGGCGCGGCATATCGGCTATCTGCCGCAGGATTCGGCATTGTTCGCGGGTACGGTGGCCGACAATATCGCCCGTTTCGCAAGTGAACTGAACGACGATCGCGCCGCCATTGATGCCGCTGTCGTGGCCGCAGCTGAGCAGGTCGGGGCGGGGCCGCTGATCGCACGGCTGTCCAATGGCTATAACCATCGGCTGAGCCTGAACGGGCGGGGCGTATCGGCGGGGCAGGCGCAGCGCATCGCGTTGGCGCGGGCCGTCTATGGTGATCCGGCGATCCTGATCCTGGACGAACCCAATGCGCATCTGGACGGGGAGGGCGACGCTGCGCTGATCCAGGCGCTGACTGTGCTGAAGGCGAAGGGCAAGACCATCCTGATTATATCGCACAAGCTGGGTATATTGCCGGTGGTGGACAAGATATTGGTGCTGCGCGATGGGCGGGCCGAACTGTTCGGGCCGCGCGATGAGATATTGGCCAAGGTCGCGCCGCCCAATATCCGCCATATGCCAACGCCCCCCGTGGCAGGTGCGGCATGACCAAGCCTGTCATCCTGCCCGCCACTCAACCCGCCGCCACGCCGGCGGCGGCGCTGGCCGATCCGTTGCGCGATATCCGTAGCGGGCTGATCGTGGCGGCGATCTTTTTCCTCGGCTTTCTGGGCTGGGCGGCCTTTGTCCGGCTGGACGCGGCGGCCTATGCGCCCGGCACGCTGGTCGTGTCAGGACAGCGCCAGTCGGTACAGCATCGGGACGGCGGCGTG
>JAGVJS010000329.1 GCA_020051025.1 Sphingobium sp.
CGCGCCTGCCGCGCCGGGGATCGGTTGCATTCATGACGCCAATCCTGCCGCAAGCCGGCGGCGGCTGCAATCATCCCTTGCTACGGCGATAGGCCTCCAGCGCGCGCTCCCGCCCTTCGCGATGGCCTATGATCTTGGCGGGATAGCCGGCAGGCCGCGCTTCATGGGCGTCGGGATCGTGAATGGCCTCATCCGACAGGTCCGCCAGTTCCGGCACCCATTCGCGAATATAGCCGGCCGCATCGAATTTCTCCGATTGCGTCAGCGGCGCCATGATCCGCGTGAACAGATTGGCGTCCACCCCGCTGCCCGCCACCCACTGCCAGTTGACGCTGTTATTGGCATAATCGGCATCGACCAGCGTATCCCAGAACCATCGCGCACCATGGCGCCAGTCGATCAGCAGATGCTTGATCAGGAAGCTGGCGGCGATCATGCGCACACGGTTATGCATCCATCCGGTCGCCCAAAGCTGGCGCATACCGGCGTCCACGATCGGATAGCCGGTGCGCCCACGCGTCCACGCAGTAAAATCCGCACCCGCCTCCCGCAGGTCGCGCCAGTTCAGCCGATCGAAATCCGACCGCGCATTGGCCGATCCATAGGTCGGGAACTCGCAAATCTGGAGATGAGCATAATCCCGCCAGATCAATTCCTTGAGGAAGATATTGGCATCATGACCTGAACGTTCGACCCGGTGCCAGACATAGGCAGGCGACACTTCCCCGAAATGGAGATGCGGCGACAGGCGGGAAGTCCCCTCGATCGAAGGCAGGTTGCGCGCGGTCGGATAATCACCCACCTCATCCAGAAAATTGGCAACATTGGCCCGGGCGCCCGCCTCCCCCGGTGTCCAGTCGACAGCAAAGCCTTTCGCCCAATCGGGCGTCTCTGGCAGCAGCTTCCAGTCAGCCAGCATCTCGCTCTCCGGCCAATGCGCCGGCGCGTCAATATGCGCGGGGGCCGGATGCGGCGGAGCGGGCGGCATATGCTCCATCACCGCGCGGGCAAAGGGCGTGTAGATGCGATACATGCCGCCCGCCCCCGTCCGCACCGCGCCGGGCGGCAACAGCAGTCCGCCATCATGCAGGTACAGGTCCAGCGCCTTCGCCACCGCCTTTTCGGCATTGCGCCACCACGGCTCATAATGGTGGAGAGCATGGACCCGCGACGCCCCCACCTCCTTCGCCACCGCCGCGAGCACGTCCGCGCTCTTGCCCCGCCGCAGGATCAACCGCGATCCCTTCTCCCGCAGGCTTTCGTCCAGCCGCGCCAGACTATGGTGCAGCCACCAGCGCGCAGCGGCACCCATTGCCCATTGGCGCGGACCTTCCTCATCCAGCACATAGACCGGGATGACCGGCCCTTCGCTGACGGCGGCGGCAAGTGCGGCCTGATCGGACAGGCGGAGATCCTGGCGGAGCCAGAGCAGGACGGGCTGAGACATGGACAGCCAATGCGCTCCGCCGCGCACGGTTCCAAGCGGCCATTGGGGCATATTGCCTTTGCCTTTCCGGCAACGCCTCGTCGCAAATCAGGCAGGCAAATCGGCAGGCTGACGATTCGGCCAATGGACGCGAGCCATACCGCCGCCTATTCTGGCCTTCACGCCGATGTGCGGCGCAATGGCGGCCTTTCAGGGGACGGAGAGGCGCTGTGACTATATTTTTTGGGGAAATCATGGCTTCGATGCCCAACGATCAGGAAATGGGATACCGGCCGTGCGTCGGGATCATGCTCGTAAACATGGATGGCAAGGTGTTCGTCGGCCAGCGGCTCGATAATGTCGTAGAAGCCTGGCAGATGCCACAAGGCGGCATTGACTATGGCGAGGAGGCGAAAGCCGCTGCGCTCCGCGAATTGGAAGAAGAAACCGGAATCCGCAGCGACCTGGTCGAAATCATTGCCACCGCCAAGGACGAGCATTTCTACGACCTGCCGCCCGAACTGCTTGGTAAGCTGTGGGGCGGGAAATATCGCGGCCAGCGCCAATATTGGTTTCTCGCCCGCTTCGTCGGCAAGGATGGTGATATCGACATCCAGACCAAGCATCCCGAATTTCGGGAATGGCGCTGGGCCGATCCCGAAACGCTGCCGGACCTGATCGTACCGTTCAAGCGCAAGCTCTACCGCGACATCTTGCAGGAGTTTCGCGCACTTATATGATGAATTTGCGCATTAAGGCTTAAAATCTGCGGTCGGTCCGTTATGACGGGGACATGCGTGCCTGCCTGATCCCCCTGTCGTTGCTGACCGCCGCCCTGCCCTTTGCTGCCGATGCGGCCGAATCGCCGCTATTACCGCCGTCCGTCCGTGAGATGATGGAAGCGGCGATCGCCAATGGTAATGAAACAGACATTGCCACCGTCGCCAAGATAGCCAAGCAGACCAACCCCGGTTCCGCCGACGAAATCCAGCGGATGGTCAACAGCTGGAAGGAGCGGACCAAGGCCACTCATGACACGGTGATTCGTGAAGCGCGCTTCAACGAACTCTGGACCGGCCGCGTCGAAGCGGGTGGCTTCCGCTCCACCGGTTCCACCAGCGAACTGGGCATCAGCGCATCGGCAACGGCGACTCGCGCCGGTCTGCAATGGTCGCACAAGCTGACCGCTGCCGCCGACTATCGCCGCGCTAACGGCGTCACCTCCCGCGAACGCTATTTCGCCGGCTACGAACCCCGTTATGAATTTGACCCGCGCGGCTTCGCCTACGGCCTTGCCCAGTTCGAACGCGACACCTCGATCGGTTATGACGAACGCTACACCGCCTCGGTCGGCGTCGGTTACAAGCTGATCGTCAGCAAACCGGTCGACCTGTCGGCCGATATCGGTCCATCGGTACGTCACGCCAAATATATGATCGGCGACCGGGAAACGAAATTGGGTGTGCGTGGATCGATGGCGCTTGCCTGGCGCACCACCCCCACGGTGACGTTCAAGCAGACCGCGTCCGGCTATGCGGAAAGCGACGTCTACACGCTCAACGCCCTCTCCTCGGTCGAAACCAAGGTGAGCACACGACTGTCGGCCGCCTTTTCCTATAATATCCAATATGAGTCGGAAACGCTGTTGACCACGCGTGACCTCGACACGCTCAGCCGTCTCACCCTGACCTATGATTTCTGAACCACGCAATTTTATTGCGGGGGTGGAGAGAGGCCCGGCGCTCTGATAGACCAGAGCGGATGAGGAATTTTTCATCGCAGGAACGATCGTTGCTCGCTCATGCCGCGGCCGCGCCGATGCTGGCGCAGACCCAGGCCTGGGCGGCGATCAACAGCGGCTCGCGCAATCTGGACGGCCTTGCCCGCATGGCGGATGCGCTGGCCGACGCCTTCTCGGTCCTGCCCGGCGACCTGCGCCTGATCGACCCCGCACCGGTCGACAGCGTAATGCCGGACGGCCGCGTCCAGCCGATCGCCCATGGCCGGCATCTGCATCTGACGGTCCGCCCCGACGCTCCGATCCGGCTGCTGCTGACGGGCCATATGGACACGGTCTTTCCCGTCGATCACCCTTTTCAGGATCAGCGCTGGCTGGAGCCGGGTGTCCTCAACGGCCCCGGCGTGGCCGACATGAAGGGCGGGATCGCCGTCATGCTGGCGGCGCTGGCCGCGATCGAGCAGACGGACGCCGTAGCCACGCTCGGCTATGATGTCATCATCAACAGTGACGAAGAGGTCGGCAGCGCCTCCTCCGCCCCACTGCTCCGGGTAGCAGCAGCAGGCAAAGTGGCCGCCTTCACTTATGAACCCTCAGCCTTGCCGGACGGCACCCTTGCCGGCGCCCGCGCGGGCAGCGGCAATTTCTCGATCATCGTCACGGGCCTCAGCGCCCATGCCGGCCGCAACCCCGACGATGGTCGCAATGCCCTGCTCGCCGCTGCCGATCTGGCGCTAAGGCTCAAGGCCGGCAGCGGGGCGGGCTTCTCCTGCAACCCCGCAAAGATCGACGGCGGCAGCCCCAATAATGTGGTACCCGATCATGCGGTGCTGCGGGTCAATTTCCGTCCCCGCACGCCGGCGGACGAAATCGCCGCCCGTGCGCTGATCGACCGGTCCATGACCGATGTCGCCCGCGATCATGACGTCAGCCTCCACCTGCACGGCAGCTTCGGCCGCCCCCCCAAACCCATGGATGGCAAGGCGCAGGCCCTGTTCGGGCTTGTCCGCCAATGCGGCGCTGACCTGGGCCTCAGCATCGGTTGGCGCGACACCGGCGGGGTGTGTGACGGCAACAATATCGCGGCCTGCGGCGTGCCGGTGGTCGATACCATGGGCGTGCGCGGCGGCAGCATCCATAGCGATGCCGAATTTCTGCTGACCGACAGCCTGCCCGAACGGGCGCAATTGTCGGCGCTGGCGCTGTGGCGCATCGCGCAGGGGCAATTCATACCAGGACATAATCAGACAGAGGGGATGATCGCTTGAGCTTCATCATGCGCATCGCGCGCGCGGACGATCTGCAAACGCTCTATGAAATGGCCAAGCTGACCGGCGGCGGCTTCACCAACCTGCCGCCGGATCGCACTGCGCTGGCGGCCAAGCTGGAGCGCACCGAGAAGGCGCTGGCCCGCGAAGGCGAGGGAATTCAGGACGAACTGATCGTCATGGTGCTGGAAAATGTCGAGACGGGGCAGGTGCGCGGCACCTGCCAGATATTCTCGACCGTGGGACAAAGCTGGCCCTTCTACAGTTATCGCCTCGGCGTGCTGACCCAGCATAGCCGGGAACTGGGCCGCACCTTCCGCGCCCAGATGCTGTCGCTTACCACGGATCTGGAGGGATCGGCGGAGGTTGGCGGCCTGTTCCTCCACCCGCGCGAACGCGCAGAAGGGCTGGGCCTCCTGCTGGCGCGCAGCCGCTATCTCTATATCCGCGCCCATCGCAGCCGCTTCGGCGACAAGGTTCTGGCCGAATTGCGCGGCGTTATCGACGAAGCGGGCGGATCGCCCTTCTGGGATGGCCTTGCCGGCCGCTTCTTCGGCATGAATTTTCAGGAAGCGGACGAATTCAATGCCGTCAACGGCAACCAGTTCATCGCCGACCTGATGCCCAAGACGCCGATCTACACCGCGATGCTGACCGACAGCGCCCGCGCTGTCATCGGCCTGCCCCATCCCAATGGCCGCGCCGCGATGCGGATGCTGGAAACGGAGGGGTTCGACAATGCGGGCTATATCGACATTTTCGACGGCGGCCCGACCATGGTGGGGCAGATCGACCAGCTCCGCACCATCGCCGGCGCGCGCGACGTCACTCTGTCCACCACTCATGACAAGGGCGGGGAGAAGATGCTGATCGCCACCGGCCGGCTGGCCGATTATCGCTGCACCTGGGGCTTCGTGCAGCAGGATGACAAAGGCGACATATCGCTCGACGCCGCCAGCGCCACGCGGCTCGGCCTCGATATCGGCGGTTCTTTCACCATGGCGGGGCGGGCATGAGCGTCAGGGAAATCAATTTCGACGGGATCATCGGTCCCAGCCATAATTATGCCGGCCTCAGCCTTGGCAACCTCGCCTCTGCGCGCAATGCCGGCGCGGTGTCGCACCCGCGCGCGGCGGCTTTGCAGGGGCTGGAGAAGATGCGCGGCAATATCCGCCTTGGCCTGACTCAGGGGATTTTCCTGCCGCAATGGCGCCCCGATGTCGCCTGGCTGACGAAGCTGGGCACCGATGTCGGCAATGCGGAGCCGCATATCCGGGCGGCGGCCATGTCCGCCTCCTCCATGTGGGCGGCCAATGCCGCGACCATATCGCCGGCCAGCGACACGGCGGACGGGCGCACCCACCTGACCGTCGCCAACCTCGTCACCATGCCGCACCGCAGCCATGAATGGCCGCAGACGCTGGCACAGCTGCGCATCGCCTTTTCCGACAGCCGCGCCTTCTCCGTCCATGATCCGATCCCGGCCCCCTTCGGTGATGAAGGTGCGGCCAACCATATGCGCCTGACCCAGAGCCATGGCGAGGCGGGCGTGGAAGTCTTCGTCTACGGCCGGTCGGGCGGCGCCTTCCCCGCGCGCCAGCATGTGGAGGCGAGCAAGGCGATTGCCCGCAACCATGGCCTCGATCCCGCCCGCACGCTGTTCGTGGAACAGTCCGAAGCGGCCATCGCCGCCGGCGCCTTCCATAATGACGTCGTCGCCGTGGCAAACGAGCATGTGCTCTTCACCCATGAGCAGGCCTTCACCGACAATGCGGCCTTCTACGCCGACCTGCGCGCCGCCTTGCCCTGCGTCGAGATTGTCGAGGTGCCGGCCAGCGCGGTCAGCCTGGCCGATGCGATCAAATCCTATCTGTTCAACGCCCAGCTGGTCACCTTGCCCGATGGCGGCGGCATGGCCCTGATCCTGCCGACCGAGGCGCAGGAGACGCCGGCCGTCTGGGCATGGCTGGAACAGATGATCGCAGGCAACGGCCCGATCCGCCGGCTGGTGCCGGTCGATGTGCGGCAATCCATGGCCAATGGCGGCGGTCCCGCCTGCCTGCGGCTGCGCGTCGTAGCCGATCCCGCCGACATCGACCCCCGCTTCCTGGTGGACGAAGCACGGCTGGACGATATTGCGCAGATCCTGTCCCAATATTGGCCAGAATCGATCGAACCCCAGGATTTGAGCGATACTCGGCTGATTGCCCGCATCGAACAATCATGGTTAACTCTTGTTGACCATTTGCAGCTGTCGGGCGATTTGTCTCCCTGACGGCGGGGCAAGCCGGACGGAAGCGACATGGAACGGATCAAGAGCCTCTTCATCATCAAGACCAAGTTCGAGGCGTTTCTGGTCATCTACGCCCTCGCACTGGGCGCGGCCGAGCGTGGCCATGTCTATATGCAGCAATATCCCGGCACCGGCGGTCATCTGCTGGCGCTCGCCTGTTCAGGTGCCGTCTTCATGGCGGGCGGCAAGATCATCGATGCGCTGGACTATCAGCGCGGTCTCTAATCCCCGAACCTGACTACCAGCTTCTTCCATAACGGATCGAACTGACCGATCCGATTGCTCGGTCATGGCTTATCCTGCCCTCCATTCATCGCAAGGGAGGGACAGTGACATGCTCGATGATCGTCGCAGGCGCAGCGTGCCCGCAGCCGAACTGGTGCGCAACTTCGCCCATTGGCGGGAGGTCGGATCGCGCGAGCCGGTGATGGTCACGCATCATGGCCGCGAAACCCATGTCTTCATGGGGCTGGACCGGTTCCCGACGATGGCCGTCGGGGATGCAGAGGCCCCCGCACCCGACCGCACCTTCGAACTGGCAGCGCGCATCCATCAGGGGCTGGTCCTGTGCGGCCCGGACCTCGGCATAACCTATGTGAACGGCGTGGCACTCGCCATGGCCAAGCGCTGGGATCGCCATCTGGAAGGGCAGGCGCTATGGGATGCTTTTCCCGAACTGGCCGGCACCCTGACGGAAGCGCATATCCGCCACAGCCTGTCCTCAGGCGAGGCCAGCGCAGCCGATATCCCCTCGCCCTTTCGCGATGACGTCTGGCTGCATGTCCAGACCTTTCCCTTCGCCGGTGGCGTGGCGTTGCTGCTGCGGGACATCACAGCCGACATGCAGCGGCATCGCCTCGCCGATGTGAAATCCGCGATCCTGAAGGCCATGGGGGTGCATGGCGGCGTCGGCTATGTGCGCGTGTCTATGCGCGGCTTCATTGATGTGGTGAATGACAGTTTCTGCGCCATGGTGGGCCTGGCGGCCGACCGGCTGGCCGACGTGCCGGTAGCCGATCTGGTCGAATTGCCCGCCCGCCCGCTTTTTCGCGAGCGACTGGAACGGGTCTTGCGCGGCGAAGGCGACATGCGCTTCGCGACCCAGTTGCTGACCAATGGCGGTGCACTCGCGCCGGTCGATGCCGCCATCGCGCGCCTGCATGGCATTTACGGCACGGAGGGCGCCGTCATCGTCTTCACATCGCCCACGCCATCCTGATTTGCCGTCAACCACGTCCATTTCGGACGGAATGTGCCCAACCAATGCAAGCTTTGCACAAAACCGCCCTTTTCGGCCGTGATATGCAGGCGCCGGCCTGTGTAAAATCCGTCAACCAATGCGCGGGCACAGCAAACCCGATATTGAACGCCGCGCTCTAACATCGCTTTCATGACCTACCAAAGCATCCTTGCCCACACGCGCCGGCTGCTCACGCGGCTCGCTCGCCATCAGACCGGCAGCAGCCTGATAGAGGCGGCCTTTGCCCTGCCGGTGCTGATCCTGCTGCTGATGGGCATGTTGGGCTATGGCAGCTGGTTCATGACCGCGCACAGCCTGCAACAGGCTGCCAACGACGCGGCCCGCGCCTCGGTTGCCGGACTGACCACGACCGAGCGTCGCAGCCTGGTCGACCAGAGCGTCCTCGCCGCCCGTGCCGCCTTCCCTGCGCCGGCTGCGCAGGCGATCGGCATCACCACCGGGGAAAGCAGCGGCTATTATCGGGTGACGCTGCGCTATAATCTGGCCAACGCGCCACTATTTGCCGCCATCCCGGTGCCGCTGCCCGGCGGCACGCTGGAACGCAGCGCCGTCGTGCGGATCAGCAGCCAATGATCCGCCTGCTGCGCGTCCAGGCACTGGC
>JAGVJS010000029.1 GCA_020051025.1 Sphingobium sp.
CGGGACCGCTGGCCGCCGCCGCGCAGGCACTTGCGCAGGACCGGGGTGGTATGTCGGTGGAATTACGCGGGGGCGCGGCACCAGGCCATGACTGGCGCCGGCGCGAGGGCGAATATGTCGGTTTCGTTCGCCCGATCGCATCCGACGATGAAGCGGAACTGCTGGCCGTGCCGCGTAAGCATCGTGCGGAATTGCGCAAGGCGCTGGCCAATCCCGCACTCAGCGTAGAGGTGGGCAGGACCGACCGGCTGTTGCGCGACCATTATCATGTCTATGCGACCAGCGTGCGCAATCTCGGCACGCCGGTCTTTCCCGCGAAGCTGTTCAAGTCGGTGTTGCAGCATTTCGGTGATGATGCCGACCTGCTGGTGGTGCGGGATGGCGATCGGCCGGTGTCGGCGGTCCTCTCCCTTTACCATCAAGGGCAGGTCATGCCCTATTGGGGTGGCGGCGTTGCTGATGCGCGCCGG
The DNA here is from genome assembly GCA_020051025.1 of Sphingobium sp. Taxonomy (GTDB): domain Bacteria; phylum Pseudomonadota; class Alphaproteobacteria; order Sphingomonadales; family Sphingomonadaceae; genus Sphingobium. Next base: position 471 of record JAGVJS010000029.1, read on the forward strand.
CTGCGCTCCAACGAACTCATGTATTACCGGCTGATGGGGCATGGCCGGACGCGCGGGATGAGCCAGTTCGATTTCGGCCGGTCGAAGGCTGGCAGCGGGCAGGCGGCGTGGAAGAAGAGTTTCGGTTTCGATCCGGCGCCGCGCATCTACCATGAATGGTCAGCGGATGGGGGGGGGCGCGATGTCAATCCGACCAGCGCCAAATATCAACGGCGAATCGACCTGTGGAAGCGATTGCCGCTGCCGGTCGCCAATCTGCTGGGGCCGATGATTTCACGCGGTCTTGGCTGAAACACATACCAAATATTCAACCCTGACCCCTAAGGTCGGGCAGGGGTGACAAGGGATTTACGTCCATGAATGCAATTACCGGTCTGGGCGTCATCGTCGACGAAGCTCGCCTGTCCGATAGTGTGACGGTCGCGGAACTGGATGCCTGGGTGCTGGCGCATCCGGACTCGACGCCCTTTCATCGACCCGCTTGGATCATGGGCGTGGAAGCCGGCACCGGCCAGAAGGCCAAGATGCTGGTCGCTCGCCTGTTCGGCCGAGAGATTGTCGGCCTGCTGCCACTCACATCCGTCCGGTCGCCTCTGTTTGGTCGTGCACTGGTCGGCAGCGGCTTTGCCGTCGACGGTGGCATATTGTCCAGCGATCGCAAGGCTGGCCCGGCGCTTGCCGACGCTGCCTGGACGATGGCGGAGCAGTTGGGTTGCGACACGCTGGAACTGCGTGGAGGGGAGGCGCCCAGAGGCGGGGCGTGGAAGGAAAAGGCCGACGCCTATCTCGGCTTTGCGCGGACGCTGGCGGCTGATGACGAAGCGGAACTGAAGGCCGTGCCTAAACGGCACCGGGCCGAAATCCGCAAGGGGATCGGCAACGACCTGACGTTCGAAATGGGCCAAGACAAGCGGCTGCGCGACGTTCATTATCGACTCTACGCCCATAGCGTCCACAATTTGGGCACGCCGGTCTTCCCGCGCGCTCTGTTCGAGCAGGTGATGGATCGTTTCGGCGACGATGCCGATATCGCGATGGTATCGAAGGATGGGGTGCCGCTGTCGGCGGTCATCAGCCTCTATCATCGCGGTGCCTGTATGCCCTATTGGCACGGCGCGGCGGACGGCGCGCGGGCGATGCGATCCAATGAATTTCTTTATTTCAACCTGATGTGCGCCGCGCGCGAGCGGGGGTGTACCATCTTCGATTTCGGCCGATCAAAGGTTGGTACTGGTCCTGCCGCCTGGAAAAAGAGCTGGGGCTTTGACGGCGAACCGCTCGGCTATTATCTGCGTACCGCGCCGGGCAAGGAAACCCGCGACGTCAATCCGCTCTCACCCCAATATCGGCGCAAGGTCGAATTGTGGAAGAAACTGCCGGAGCCGATCGCCAACCTGATCGGCCCGCATATCGCGCGAGGGCTGGGATGAGCGGCGATATCCTCTTTCTCTGCCACCGTATTCCTTTTCCTCCGGATCGTGGCGACAAGATCCGATCCTATCATCTGCTGCAACGGTTGGCGCAGATGGCGCCGGTACATGTCGGCTGCTTCGCCGATGACGATCGCGACATGGGTTTTGCGGATGAAATGGCGCAGGTCGCGACCAGCCAGTGCGTGCTGATGCGCGACAGGTCGAAGGTCGTGGCGGGGCTGACCGGGCTGGCGAAGCGGCAGTCGCTGCTGATATCGTTGTTCGATCATCCCGGGCTGCATCGCTGGGTGGCGCAGACGATGGTGGAGCGGCCGATCCGGGCCGTCGTCGCCTATTCCGCGCAGATGGCGCATTTCGTGCCCGTGCTGCCGCCGGACGTGCGTTTCCTGATGGATTTCGTGGATTTCGATTCCGCCAAATATGCGACCTATGGCGCGCAGGGTGGCGGACCGATGGGCTGGATCAACCGGCGGGAGAGCCGGGTGCTGCTCGACTTCGAGCGGCGGACGGCGGCACGTGCAGATGTCAGCAGCTTCGTCAGCGAGGCGGAGGCGGCGCTGTTTCGCGACGCCTGCGGGCTTGGTCCCGACCGGGTGGTCGGACTCGAAAATGGCGTGGCGCTCGATTATTTCGATCCTGCCGCGACCGTCCCGCCGGTCGAACGGGGGGAGGGGCCGTTGCTCGTATTCACCGGCCAGATGGATTATCGCCCCAATGTCGAGGCGGTGGAGAGTTTCGCGCGCCAGACGCTGCCGGCCATCCGCACCGTTCACCCGGACGCGCGCTTCGCCATTGTCGGGCGCAATCCTGCCAAGTCGGTGGAGGCGCTGGCACAACTGCCCGGCGTGATCGTC
>JAGVJS010000382.1 GCA_020051025.1 Sphingobium sp.
CGAACACGATCGCCGCCAGCGCCACGTGGTCAACGCCAAGGCCGATCCGCCCCGACGGCTGTCGGTCTGGCGGCACGGGGGTTGGATCGGCATCGGGATCGGGGCTCGGAGTCGGCTCGGTCGGTTCGTCGGCCATGCGCCGCGCAAGGATCGCAAGACGCGGACGGACCCAGGGCTTCATATGCTCGCCGGGCGGAATGTCCATTTCCGCGAGCCACTCCTGCGGCAGGTAGCAGCGATCCGCCGCTTCGTCCTCGCTGATGTCGCGGGCGATATTGGCGAGCTGGAAGGCAAGGCCGAGATCGCAGGCACGGTCGAGCGTCGGCTGATCGTCGGGATCGACGCCCATCAGCACCGCCATCATGCAACCGACCGCGCCGGCGACATGATAGCAATAGCGCAGCATGTCCGCCTCCGACCGGGGCCGCCAGTCGCGCGCGTCGAGCGCGAACCCCTCGATCAGGTCATGGGCATAGCAAGCGGGGATCGCACATTCGCGCATCACCACGCCGAAGCCGTCAAAGGCAGGATCGCCGGTCGGTTCGCCGCGCAGCGCCTTGTCGGTAAGCACCCGCATCATCGACAGCCGCGCCTGCGCATCGGACACGCTGGTCATCGCGCCGCCATGATCCTGCCCGTCGGCGATATCGTCGCACTTGCGGCACCAGGCGTAGAGCAGCCAGGCGCGCTCGCGGGTTATGCGATCGAACAGCGTCGAGGCCATGGCGAAGGATTTGGAGCCGCGCGCAATGCTGTCGCGGGCATGGGCAACTAGGGCGGCGCGATCTGGAATATTAGAGGACATCGTCAGGACATGCCCTGCCCCGTTCGGAAAGTCACCCGAACTCCGTTCGCTTCGAGCGTGTCGAGAAACAGATGGCGCTGCATCAGCGTTTCTCGACTTCGCTCGAAACGAACGGAAACTTATCGAGGCATTACAGCCGTGCGGCCTTCATCGCGAAGATCGTTTCGTGCGGCTGATAAGCGCTCATCGCGTCCACCAGCGCTTCGATACTGTCCTCATGAATCAGGATGCCGGCATGCTGGGCGCGGATGAAGCCCGCCTCCACCATCTGCCGGTTGAAGCCGATCAACTGGTCATAGAAGCCCGCGACATTGAGCAGGCCGACCGGCTTGTTGTGATAGCCAAGCTGCGCCCAGCTGATCGCTTCCCACAATTCGTCCATGGTGCCGACGCCGCCGGGCAGGGTCACGAAACCATCCGACAGGTCGGTGAAGAGTTGCTTGCGCTGGTGCATCGTCTGGACGACATGCAGCTGCGTGCAGCCGCGATGCGCGACTTCCGCGCCGACCAGCGCTTCGGGGATCACGCCGATCACTTCGCCCCCGGCCTCCAGTGCGGCGTCAGCCACAGCACCCATCAGGCCAAGCCGCCCGCCACCATAAACGACGCCGATGCCGTGCTCTGCCAGTGTGCGGCCGACATGCCGCGCCGCATCGATATAAGTGAGGTCAGCCGGCGTCGCCGAGCCACAATATACTGCCAGTCTCTTCATATCTCTTAACCCAAATCCTGCAACATCAGCGCCGCGGTCGCCTTGGCGCTGCCCACCACGCCGGGGATGCCCGCCCCCGGATGGGTGCCGGCCCCTACCAGATACAGGTTGGGAATGACATCGTCGCGATTATGCGCGCGGAACCAGGCGCTCTGGGTCAGCAGCGGCTCCAGGCTGAAGGCGCTACCCATATGGGCATTGAGGTCACGACCGAAATCGCTCGGCGCATAATGGAAGCGGGTGACGATCCGCGAGCGAATGTCGGGGATCAGCCGATGCTGGATCTCGTCCAGGATGCGCTCCGCATAGGCATGGCCGAACTGGTCCCAGTCGATCGGCAATTTCCCCATATGCGGCACCGGGGCGAGCGCGTAGAATGTCGAATAACCGTCCGGCGCCATCGATGGATCTGTCACGGTCGGGTGATGCAGATAGAGCGAGAAGTCCTGCGGCAGCACGCCATGATCGTAAATGTCGGTCAGCAGCCCTTCATAGCGCGGGCCGAACAGGATCATATGGTGCGGGATGCCCGGCCAACTGCCCTTGATGCCGAAATGCAGCACGAACAGACTGGGCGACCAGCGCTTCTGCGCCAGCTTGTCCGCCTGTTTCTGGCCACGGGGATGATGGCCGAGCAGGTCACGATAGCTGTGCATCAGGTCGCCATTGGTGGCGATCGCATCCGCCTCCCCGCGCCACCCCGACGCGGTATGGACCGCCGTTGCCTTGTCGCCATAGGTTTCGATCCGGGTGACCGCATCGCCCAAACGGAGCGTACCACCGAGCCGTTCGAAATGGGTTGCCATGGCTTGAACCAGACGGTTGGTGCCGCCCTTGGCGAACCAGACGCCGCCATCCTTTTCCAGCTTGTGGATCAGGGCGTAGATGGCGCTGGTCTTCATCGGGTTGCCGCCTACCAGCAACGTGTGGAAGGACAGCGCCTCGCGCAGCTTCTCGTTCTTCACAAGCGACGCGACGACCGAATAGACCGAGCGCCAGGCCTGATATTTGGCGAGCGACGGTCCCGCCTTGATCATCGATGCGAAATCAAGAAAGGCGACCGAGCCGAGCTTGCGATAGCCTTCTTCGAAGACGCCGGCGGCATAATCGCAGAAGCGCTCATAGCCGGAGACGTCGCCCGGATCGAGCTTGGCGATTTCGGCACGCAGGGCGGCTTCGTCGTTCGAATAGTCGAAATTGGTGCCATCGCGCCAGTTGAGGCGGTAGAACGGCGAGACCGGGACCAGTCCGATATCCTGCGCCATGTCATGACCCGACAGGCGCCACAGTTCGGCCAGGCAATCGGGATCGGTGATGACGGTCGGACCTGCGTCGAAGGTGAAGCCGTCCTTTTCCCACATATAGGCGCGCCCGCCGGGACGATCGCGCGCTTCGACAAGGGTGGTGTCTACGCCGGCCGACTGCAATCGGATGGCAAGCGCCAGGCCACCAAAGCCTGCGCCAATGACGATCGCGCGTCGAGGATTTGGCCTGTTCATCAGGCGGGTGGATTCCACAATGTTCGCATGGCGTCCCTTATGGGCACGGGGGGCCGTCCGCACAAGATGCGGATGCGATCCGCGATAGAGGAGCGGCCGGCATAGAAGCGCTGGATGAGAGACGCCCGCAGTCGATAGAAACGGGCAAAGATGCGCCAGCGTTGGTCCGGCTGGGCGGCGCCAAACAGCATCCTGCCCAATAGGCGGTAATAGCCGCCGCGGCGCCAATGCGCCCTGGCATAGACACGAGTCGCCCCCGCCAGTCCATCCAGGGGTTCGTCGACGAGCCAGCGGGCGAATCGCACGGCATCCGGCAGCGAATAGCCGGTCATCGGCTGGAACAGGCCAGCCCGCACCCCGGCGCGGGCGACGGGATCGTCCTTCGACCAGTACAGATCGAAGTCGCCGCCATACACGACCGGCAGAACGCCCTGTTCGCGATGCACGACCTCTCCTTGCCAACCCTTCGCCTGCGCATAGGCGGCGATGCGGGCATCAATCGTGGCGGTATCAAGGTCCGGGCGGTCGCTATAATAAGTATCTTCGATGAAGATCGTCTGCTCGTCCCAGGGAAGGAGGTAGACGAAACGGTAGCCGTCATGCTGGTCAACCGTCGCGTCCATGATCACTGGGCGGTCGATGCCATGCGGAGCATCGAGACGGAGGGTATGACCGACGAACTTTTGCCAGCCGCACCGTAACGCGGAAAGGTCGCCCGCGCCCCGCGCATCGATCACGGCCCGCGCCCGGATCGTCCGACCATCGGCCAGCGCGACATGGTCTGATGCGAGCGTTGCGACCGTCGCATTGGTCAGCAGTTTTTCGCCCAGCGCCCGTTCCAGTGCGACAGCGAGCTGGACAGTCGTTGCGCTGTTATAGGGGGTGTCCAGATCCCGATTATAGCCAGGAAAATCAACATGATGCCCCTGCGGCCAGCGATGAGCAACGAGCGGGTCGACAAGCCAGCGATCAGCGGGCGCGACATCGCCATCGAAAAAGGACCAGACATGGTTGCCGCCGGGCCGTTCGCCCTGTTCGACCAGCAGCAGCCGAACCTCTGGTCGCAGGGTTGCGAAGGCAAGCGCGATCAGGCCGCCGGCCAGACCGCCGCCGACGATCGCCAGGTCGCAATCAAGTTCATTCGTCATGACTCCTGTTAGGCGAAGTCGGGGCTGGGCGTCTTCGGAAATATAGTATAGGGGGGTATCCTATGCACATTATCGCGAATCGAGATAAATTGTTGGCGCGGGTACGCCGGATCGCAGGACAGATCGCCGCTGTCGAACGGCAGTTGACCGGCGACGCCGGCTGTTCGGAAACGTTGCAACTGGTGGCGTCGGTGCGCGGCGCGGTCGGCAGCCTGATGGAAGAACTGATCGAGCAGCATATGCGGGAGCATGTTGCCCGACCGGGCCTGACCGATGAAGCGCGCGCGGCCGCGACCGAAGAAATGCTGGCGCTGATCCGCCGCTATGGGAAATGACAATGCACGACGATCACCATCATTCCAGCGGCCATCATCATGGACATGACCATGATGCTACCGCCCTTCCCGCATCAGACGAAGGCGAGGACAGCCATTATTTCGACCATATCTACCTGTCCGCCGGGCATGACAGGAATGCGAAACGAACCCTGTGGGTCGTCTGGCTGACCGCCACGACCATGGTGGTGGAAATCATCTTCGGCTGGATCACCGGTTCGATGGCACTGCTGGCGGATGGCTTCCACATGGCGACCCATGCCGGTGCCCTGGCCGTCGCGGCCGCCGCCTATGGTTATGCCAAGCGCCATGCGCGCAACCCACGCTACACGTTCGGCACCGGCAAGGTCGGCGACCTGGCCGGCTTCGCCTCCGCCCTGTTATTGATGGGCACGGCCCTGTTCATCGCCATCGAATCGGGGATGCGTTTCTTCCAGCCGATCCATGTCGCCTTTGGCGAAGCGACTTTGGTTGCGGTCGTCGGGCTGATCATCAACATCATCAGCGCATTCCTATTGGGGCATGATCATAGTCATGATCATGGGCATGGGCATGGGCATGGGCATGGGCATGGGCATGGGCATGGGCATGACGATCACGACCATGGGCATACCCACAAGCAGGGCCATGTCGATAACAATCTGCGCGCAGCCTATGTCCATGTGCTGACCGATGCGCTGACATCGGTGCTGGCGATCGGCGCGCTGCTGGCCGGGCGCTATATCGGCTGGTGGTGGATGGATCCGGCGGTCGGCCTCCTGGGCGCGCTCGTCATCGCGCGCTGGGCCTGGGGCCTGATGAAGGATACGGCCGCGATCCTGCTGGACACCGCAGAGCCGGCATTGATGGCGCGAGTGCGGGGCCTGGTGGAGGCCGAGGGCGCCACCATTCGCGACCTGCATGTCTGGCGCATCGGGCCACATGCCCATGCCGCGATCATAAGCCTGGCCTCCGGCGCGGATGGAGCGCGTGTCAGGGCGCGGGTACGCGGGCTGCCGCGCATGGAGCATGTCACGGTGGAGTGCGGCTGATCGCACCAGCCTTCTCACTCTCGCGCGAAACGAACAACTAAACGTCGCTTTTTAAGGCCGCGCATCCCAGCGGACAAGCGTGACCGCACCGTCGGGATCGACGGTCAGTTCGCCAAAAGCACCGGTACGCAGTTTGAGCGTATCGAGCGGCAGACCGGCGGCGATCAGGGCGAATCGCGCTGCACCGTTGCTGGTGACGAGCAGATCGATGCCCGCCCTGCCTTCCGCCAAGAAGGCACGCCAGGCGGCTATCCGTCGCTCGGCATCGACGATCCAGCCATCCGGGGCGATGCCGCGCTCGTCCCAGTCGGCGATGGCCTGCGCGCCGATGCGGGCCAGCACATCCGCCTCCGGCCTGCCTTCATCGGGGCCATGGTCGATCTCTCCCAACCAGTCGCGATCGCCATCGCGCACATGGCCCGTCGCCGCAGCGATGCGATCCGCGGTTTCGCGGGCGCGTTTCAGTGGGCTGGAAACTAGCCGGTCGATCGGCAGCGCTTGCTGCGCGAACCATTCCCCC
>JAGVJS010000183.1 GCA_020051025.1 Sphingobium sp.
CGATGTCGAAATGGACACGGTGGGCCACAAAGTGCGCCGCAGCGGCCAGGTAATCCCGCTCGGCCCGACCGAGTTCCGCCTGCTCAAGCATTTCCTGGAGCATCCGGGCTGGGTCTTCTCGCGCGAGCGGCTGCTCGACAGCGTATGGGGGCAGGACAGCGATATCGAACTGCGCACCGTTGATGTGCATATCCGCCGCCTGCGCAAGGCGATCAACGGCGATGGGCAATATCAGGATATCATCCGCACCGTGCGGTCGGCCGGCTATGCGCTGGACACCGAGGGTATGAGCTGATCTCATCAACCACGGCCGAAAAAACAAAAGCCTCCCCAAGGCATCTTGGGGAGGCTTTTGTTTGGACTGAATGCCGCAGACGAATCAGGCGGCGCGGCGGGCCTTGTTCAGCTTTTTCAGCAGCATGTCGCGCTTGAGGCGGGACAGGTGGTCGATGAACAGGATGCCCTCCAGATGATCCATCTCATGCTGGAGACAGGTGGCGAGCAGGCCTTCCAGCTGCTCTTCATGGATGCGGCCTTCGCGGTCCATCCAACTGGCGCGGATGACGGCGGGCCGTTCCACTTCGGCGAACTGGTCCGGGACCGAAAGGCAGCCCTCATTATAGACTGACAGCTCTTCGGAGCCTTTGAGGATTTCCGGGTTGATGAAGACCAGCGGATTCTTGACCGGCTTGGCGTCTTCCTCGTCCGATTCGGGTTCCTGAAGGTCCATGACCAGCACCCGCTTGGGCACACCAACCTGGATCGCGGCCAGGCCGATGCCCGGCGCGTCGTACATGGTGTCAAACATGTCGTCGATCAGCGTTTGCAGATCGTCGTCAATCGCCTCAACCGGGGTCGAGATGGTACGCAGGCGCGGATCGGGCGCTTCAAGAATGGGACGAATGGCCATGATCCGAACATAGGCGGAACAGGCGCGAATATCAAGCGGGGCGCGGGATCAGCACGCAGGCCCCATCACCGGCGAGCCAATGGACAGGACATCGCACGCTTAACTTCGCACATTTCCCGCTCATCCTGAAATATCGGATCAAGAGTAGGACATTAAATTATAATCGCGGCGCAATCCGGCCGGACATGATTTAGCAGAATATGGCTGTGTAGGACAGCCTGCCCTACCCCACCGGCCGCCGTGCGCGCAGCGCCTGGGCCAGCGTGCCTTCATCCAGATAATCGAGTTCGCCGCCGACCGGCACGCCATGGGCCAACTGGGTCAGGCGGATCGGAAAGCGCTCCAGCCGTTCGGCGAGGTAATGGGCGGTCGTCTGCCCCTCCAGCGTGGCGTTCATCGCCAGCACCACCTCGTCCACGCCGCCCGGTTCCAGCCGGGCGATCAGCGCGTCGATGGTCAGGTCTTCGGGTCGCACCCCTTCCAGCGCGGACAGGCGCCCGCCCAACACATGGAAACGGCCGGGGAAGAGGCGCGACTTGTCCAGCGCCCAGAGGTCCGACACATCCTCCACGACGCACAGCGCGCGCGGGTCGCGGCGCGGATCGGCGCAGATGCCGCAGGGATCGACCGTATCGACATTGCCGCAGACATGGCAGGTGACGAGCCGTTCATTCACCGCCTCCAGCGCGCGCAGCAATGGCTCCATCGCGCCTTCGCGGCGTTTGAGCAGATGCAGCACCGCGCGCCGCGCCGAACGGGGACCAAGACCGGGCAGACGGGACAGCGCTTGCGTGAGCGCTTCAATCTCTGGGGAAGCCATGAGGCGAGATAAAGTGTTGCAACTGGCGTAGACAAGGGCTTTGAGGTCGATCCATGCGTATTATCTATATGGGCACCCCCGATTTCGCCGTTCCCGCGCTCGATGCGCTGGTCAAGACGGGGCATGACGTCGTTGCGGTCTATAGCCAGCCGCCCCGACCCGCCGGTCGCGGCAAAGCGTTGCGCCCCTCCCCCGTGCACAGTCGCGCCGAGGAGTTGGGGATTGAGGTTCGCACGCCGGTTTCGCTCAGGGATGCCGATGTGCAGGCCGCCTTTGCTGCGCTGGAGGCCGATGTCGCGGTGGTCGCCGCTTATGGGCTGATATTGCCGCACGCCGTGCTGGACGCGCCGCGTCATGGCTGCATGAACATCCATGCCTCGCTGCTGCCGCGCTGGCGCGGGGCCGCACCGATCCAGCGCGCGATCCTATCCGGCGACAATGTGACGGGCGTCACGATCATGGACATGGAAGCGGGGCTGGACACCGGGCCGATGCGCGCCAAGCATGTCACGCCAGTCGAAGACAAGACCGCCGGCGCGCTGACCGCCGAGTTGGCGCAAGCCGGTGCGGACCTGATGATCGAGGTGCTGGACGACATATCGCTGCACCCGCCGATGGCCCAGCCGGAAGACGGCGTTACCTATGCCGCCAAGATCGAAAAGGCGGAATCGCGGATCGACTTTACCAAGGATGCGCATCAGGTCGAACGGCAGGTGCGTGCCTTCAACCCCTTCCCCGGCGCTTTCTTCGAATATCGCGGCGAGCGGTTCCGTATTCTCGCGGCGCATGTCGAGCATCATGCCGGAACGCCGGGCACTTTGCTGGACGACAGCCTGCTGATCGGATGCGGCCATGATGCGATCCGCCCGACGCTGATCCAGCGGGCCGGCAAGGGCGCGATGACGCCGGGCGAATTGCTGCGCGGGTATGACATGCCGGTGGGGAGCCGGGTGGATGGGTGAAGGCAACATCCGTTCGCTTCGAGTGTGTCGAGAAGCGGATAGTGCAGGATATCCTGTTTCTCGACTTCGCTCGAAACGAACGGCCTTTGGATCATGACCCGTTTCGCTTTTACCGTCGAATTTGATGGCCGGCCCTTCATGGGCTGGCAGCGGCAGGCGCATGGGCCGAGCGTGCAGCAGGCAATCGAGGATGCCATCTTCACGGTGACGGGCGAGCGGGCGATCATCCATGCCGCCGGGCGCACCGATGCGGGCGTCCATGGGCTGGCGATGCGCGCCCATGCGGAAATCGACAAGGATATCGCGCCCTTTCGCCTGATGGAAGCGGTCAATGCGCGATTGCGGCCCGATCCCGTAGCAATTCTGGCATGTGAGATCATGCCGGACGACTGGCATGCCCGCTTTTCCTGCGTCGGGCGATCCTATGTCTATCGCATCGCCAATCGGCGCGCGCCGCTGACCTTCGACAGGGGGCTGATGTGGCGGGTGATCCAGCCGCTGGATGCCGATGCGATGCACGAGGCGGCGCAGTTGTTGGTGGGACTGCATGACTTCACCACCTTCCGATCCGCCCATTGTCAGGCGCACAGCCCGGTCAAGACGCTGGACCGGCTGGCGGTGGAACGCGACGGCGACCGGATCGCCATCTATGCGGCGGCGCGATCCTTCCTGCACCATCAGGTGCGGTCGATGGTCGGTTGCCTGGCGATGGTCGGCATGGGGCGATGGAGCGCGGACGATCTGCGCGCCGCGCTGGAAGCGAAGGATCGGGCTGCGCTGGGCCTCAATGCGCCGCCGGATGGTCTCTATTTCGTGCGCGCAGACTATCCGGTCATTTGAAAGCCGTGACCCGGACCTGATTCTTGCCGGCCCGCTTGGCGTCCCGCATCGCGTCGTCGGCGCAGGCGATCAGCCGGTCGAGATCGGCCGGATCGGGCCGGGCCGTAGTGACGAGGCCCAGGCTGCCGCTGATCCCCAAACCATAAGCGGCCAGCGCCAGCCGCACATC
>JAGVJS010000392.1 GCA_020051025.1 Sphingobium sp.
AGGCCGGTCACGACCCCGCTCTTGCCCAGCGCCCCCACCCGCAGCGCCTCCAGCGCGTCGAGCGTGTCGGCGGCGGCGATGTCGGCGATCAGGCCGGCTTTCAGATTGGCAATCTCAGTCATCCACTGTCATTCCCGCGAAGGCGGGAATCCATCTCCCGCGCTATCCAATAACAAGGCGCTCAATTGACGCGCCGGCTCTCCAATGGTTCGAAACCCAGATCGATGGCGAGGTCGCGCCAATCGGGATTATCCCACTCGATCAGGTTGATCTTCCACTGCCTGTTCCACTTCTTGACCTGCTTCTCCCGCCGGATTGCCTCTTCCATGGAGCCGCCGCTTTCAAACCAAACCAGTCGCATGACCCCGTAGTCGCTCGTGAAGCCTTCGATCAAGCCCGAACGGTGCTGATGAAGGCGCTGAACGAGATTCGACGTCACGCCGATGTAGAGTGTCCCGTTTTTGCGGCTCGCCAGCATATAGACAGTAGGATCGAAGTCGCGCTGCATGGTGCGGTTCAAAGATGGATTCCCGCCTGCGCGGGAATGACGTTGGAATTAAGCCCGCGCGCCCAACAACGCCCCGCCAAAGCCGATGAACATGAGGCCCGTGCCGCGATTGAACAGCTTCTGGCGGTTCGCCGGCGCCAGCCACCGGGCAAGGCGTAGGCCGCCCAGCGCATAAACGCCGTACCAGAAGCTCTCGATCACCACGAAGCTGGCGATCAAAATCGCAAGCTGCAACCAGAAGGGCCGCTCCAGATCGATGAACTGGGGAAAGAGCGCGGCGGCGAAGATAATCAGCTTGGGATTGGCAAGCCCTGTCAGCAGACCGGTGCCATAGAGCGCGCGGGCCGATCGTGCATTGGTCGCCTGCGCCTCACCGCCGCCCACAGGCGCGCGCCACGCCTTGATGCCCAGCCACACCAGATAGGCGACACCGGCATAGCGCAGCACGTCAAACAGGCGCGGCGACGCTTTCAGCAGCGCGCCCAAGCCCAATGCGGACGCGATCAGGCAGAGCAGCACCGCGCTCATCAGCCCCGCCATCGTGGCGGTCGCCTTGCGCGGGCCATGGGCGATGCTCTGCGTCATCACATGCAGCATGTTGGGGCCGGGGGTGGCCGAAATCAGGAAAACCGCCGTAACGTACAACCACCAGAGATGCAGCGACATGGGAGCCCCTTCTTGGTCAACCACATCCGTTCGTTTCGAGCGTGTCGAAAAACGGGAAGCACGACTCTATCCGTTTCTCGACTGCGCTCGAAATGAACGGGCGTTAAAAACAAAAAGGGCGCCGAAGGCATCTGCCCCGGCGCCCCTTTGACGATCTTGCGATCGATCAGCTTCAGGCTGCGGGCAGCGCAGCCTTCGCCTGGGCGATGATGGCGCTGAACGCCTCGCCTTCGTGCATCGCAATGTCGGCCAGAACCTTGCGGTCCAGCTGAACGCCGGCCAGCTTCAGGCCGTGCATGAACTGCGAATAGGTCAGGCCTTCAGCGCGAACGCCGGCGTTGATGCGCTGGATCCAAAGACCACGGAAGGTGCGCTTCTTGACCTTACGGTCGCGATAAGCGTACTGGCCGGCCTTTTCGACGGCCTGACGGGCAACGCGGATCGTATTCTTGCGACGGCCATAATAGCCCTTCGCCTGATCCAGAATCCGCTTATGCTTCGCCTTGGTGGTTACACCACGTTTTACGCGTGCCATGTGCCTCTACTCCTTACTTCAGGCCGTAGGGCGCCCAGAGGCGCACGTGTGCCACGTCCGAATCCGACAGCACGGACGTGCCACGGTTCTGACGGATATACTTGGCGTTATGGCTGATAAGACGGTGACGCTTGCCAGCGACGCCATGCTTCACCTTGCCGGTGGCGGTGAACTTGAAGCGCTTCTTCACACCGCTCTTGGTCTTCATCTTGGGCATTTTCGTCTCCTTGTTTGGCGCGACGATTACAGACAGCCACGGCAGCCCTAGTTAGCCGGACGGTCTCACTGAATATCGCGAAGGGCGGCCCTTAGTGGTCCGCGCAGAAAAAGGCAAGCGATTCGGCGCTGATTCTCAATGATGGTGGTCATGCCCATGGTCATGACCCGCGGCATGAATCGCCTCCAGCACATCTTCCAGCCGCGCCGGATCGCCCAGCGCCAGCACATGGCCTTCGCTGTCCGCCGTCAGCGGCTCCCCATTCCAGTCGCACATCAGCCCGCCTGCGCCCTCGACCACCGGCACCAGCGCGGCGAAATCATAGCTTTGCAGACCCGATTCGATCACGATGTCCAGGAAGCCGGACGCCAGCAGCCCATAATTATAGCAGTCCCCGCCATAGACCGGCCCCTGTCGCGGCGACCCGCCGGACACGGCGGCGACCAGCGCCAGATAATGGGGCACGTCGCCATCGGCGAACAGATGCGGGCTGGTGGTCGCGATGCCCGCGCCCTCCAGCGCCTTGCAACTGCGCGTGCGCACCGGCTTGCCGTTGAAGGTCGTCGGCTGCCCGCTCATACCCGCCCAGCGTTCCTGCGCGATCGGCTGATCGATGATGCCGATGGTTGGCCAGCCCCCCTGCGTCAGCGCGATCAACGTGCCGAAGATTGGCCGCCCAGCGATGAAGCTGCGCGTGCCGTCGATCGGGTCCAATATCCACACCCGCTCGGCATCGGTGCGCACCGATCCATATTCCTCGCCGATAATGCCGTCGTCCGGGCGCTCCTTCTCCAGGATCGCACGGATCGCGGCTTCGGCGGCGCGGTCGGCCTCCGTTACCGGCGACTTGTCCGCCTTGATCTCCAGATCGTAGCGGGCGCGGAAAAAGGGGCGGATGGCGGCGCCGGCGGCGTCGGCAAGGCGGTTGGCAAGGGCCAGATCATCGCGGGTCGTCATGCCCCTTCGCCTAGCGGTTGCGCTGCCTTTGCGCTAGACTGATCGGCGCAAGAGGAAAAGGAGAGGACCATGCCCGGCGCACCCGTCATCCCATGACTGCGCTATGCCGATGCGCCTGCCGCGATCGACTTTCTGTGCGCCGCCTTCGGTTTCACCCGCCACGCCGTCCATCCCGACGACGCCGATCCGACGATCATCCACCATGCCCAACTGGTGCTGGGGGACGGCATGGTCATGCTCGGCAGCGTCAAGGACATGGAGGGCGAATCGCTCTACACCTGGTCCACCGCCCGCGACCTCGGCGGCATTACCGCCTGCGTCTATGTCGTCGTGGTCGATCCTGACGCGCATTGCCTCCATGCCCGCAATGAAGGCGCGGTGGTGGTGGACGAACCGCATGACAATCCGGGCTATCCGGGGCGCGGCTACACCGCGCTCGATCCGGAAGGCAATGTCTGGAGCTTCGGCAGCTATGATCCCTGGACGGATTAAGCCTTCCGCAACCCCGCCGTTCTAGCCTGTCAAAGGAAAGGGGCATGCCCATGGCCATGGTCGGCTGGATATTGAGCTTCATCGCCCTGTTCGCGGGGTTGGCCCTGCGTCAGGACATGCCGATCGGCGGCTCGGTGACGCTGTCCAACATGCTGGTGGTCGTCGCCCTGCTTGCCTGCCCTATGATCTGGCGGGAAAGGCCGCTCGGCATATCGCGCGGCCAGCGCATCATGGTCGCGCTGGCGCTCGTCTTCGCCTCGCCGATCTTCCTGATTCCAGCGGCGTAGAGCATAGCGGCCGAACGCAGTCCGGCCGGTGCGCATATCTCAGTCGAACAGGCTGGACACCGAACTTTCGTCGGCGATGCGCTTGATCGCTTCGCCCAGCAGCGGTGCGATGGGCAGGTGGCGGATGCTCTTGCTGCCGTTCACCGCGTCGGTGCCCTGGATCGAATCGGTGATGACCAGTTCCAGCAGTTCCGACGCATCGACGCGGGCGACCGCGCCGCCGGACAGGACGCCATGGCTGACATAGGCGACCACTTCCTCGGCCCCCTGCGCCTTCAGCGCGGCC
>JAGVJS010000399.1 GCA_020051025.1 Sphingobium sp.
CTCGGCCCCGAGGGCTGGCAGACGGGGCGGTTCCCCGACGGCTTCAGCGAGTGGAACGATCGCTACCGCGACACCGTGCGGCAGTTCTGGCTGAGCGACTACCGCTCCTTCCGCCACGGCGGCGATGGCGCGCTGACGGGCGAGATCGTCCGAGGCCCAGAGCAGGCGCGATGGCTGGGCAAAGCGCGCCCAGACCGAAACATTGTCGGCAGCGGGGCTGTTCAATCGGGCAAAGTCGGCTTCAGACAGGACCGCATATTTGGCGATCAGGCCATTATGTTCGAACGGGAATACGTTGGGCGGGATCAGCCGGTTGGCGGTGGCGAGCCAACCTTTGCCATAAGCGGCCGGATAGTCCGAGACGATCAGGTAGAAATCGAGCATCAGCCCGTCGAGATTGGCCTCCCGCAGGCAGGAGCCATAGAAAAGGACAGCGCGGGCGGCCGCGCAATATTGCGCGGCGAGCGCGCCGGCCATGGCGGCAGCGCGGGGATCGGCCGGGGCGGAGAGTTCGGCGGTGACGAGGGGGAGGAGTTGGTTGGGCATGGGACTGCTATATAGAGGTGCTCCTGCGAAAGCAGGAGCCCAGGGTCGAATGGCGTGACCTGACGCCCTAGGCTCCTGCTTTCGCAGGAGCACGCGGTTGTTTCAATCCCGGCGACGAAACAAGAGCGACAGATTGTTCGCGGGCATTTCGACCAGCTTTTCAAATGCCAGCGCCTCCCTCCCAGCAGCCGCGATAACATCTTCGATCGCGCGCAAGCCCCAGCGCGGGTCGCGGGCCTTGAGCGAGGCGTCGAAAGCGAGATTACTGGGTGCGGTGTCCACGCCCGCGCGCGT
The DNA here is from genome assembly GCA_020051025.1 of Sphingobium sp. Classification (GTDB taxonomy): domain Bacteria; phylum Pseudomonadota; class Alphaproteobacteria; order Sphingomonadales; family Sphingomonadaceae; genus Sphingobium. The sequence continues at coordinate 841 of JAGVJS010000399.1, forward strand.
GTAGGGGCCGTAAAGGTAGAGCAGACCACCGGGCGGCAACGCGGCCCCTGCCCCTTTCAGCAGGCCGAGCGTGGCTTCCCAAGGTGAGATATGCACCATGTTGATGCAGAGGATCGCGTCGGCCTGCGCGATCGGCCAGTCGACGCTGGCGTCCAGTTGGAGTGGCGGGCGCAGATTGGGGAGATGGGCTTCGGCGCGCCATGCGGCGATGGAGGCGAGTGCAGCCGGATCGGGATCGGTCGGTTGCCAGTCGAGCGCGAGGAAAGTGGCGGCGAAGTGGACGGCATGTTCGCCGCTGCCGCTCGCCACCTCCAGCATGAGGCCGGAGGATGGCAAGGCGTCGCGCAGGATTGCGACTATCGCGTCGCGGTTGCGCTCCGTCGCGGGGGCATATCGTTTCCCCGCGACAGCAGGACCGGAACCCGGTTGTCAGGGTTCCGGCCTGTCCGTCATTCGGCGGCCTGCGCCAGAGCGGGGTCGGTCCAGGTGAGGACCGGCTTGCGCGCGGCCAGCGTTTCGTCAAGGCGACGGCGCGGGGCGTGGTACGGCGCGCCCTTGAGCGCTTCGTCACCTGCCTTGGCCCGGTCGGCCAGGCTGCGCAGTGCCATGATGAACTGGTCGAGCGCAGCCTTGCTTTCGGTTTCGGTCGGTTCGACCAGCATCGCGCCATGGACGACCAGCGGGAAATACATGGTCATCGGGTGGAAGCCCTCGTCGATCAGACCCTTGGCAATGTCGAGCGTGGTGAAGCCTTCGGCCAGCCCCTTATCGCTGAACAGCGCTTCGTGCATGCACGGCCCTGCCCCGCCGAACGGCGCATCCAGCACATCGTCCAGACTGCGCAGGATGTAATTGGCATTCAGCACCGCGTCGCTCGCGACCTGACGCAGGCCGTCCGCGCCGTGGCTGAGGATGTAGGTCAGCGCGCGGGTGAACATGCCCATCTGGCCATGGAAGGCGACCATGCGGCCGAAGGTCTGGGCGTGGTGATCCTCCGCCGTTTCCTCCTCGACCAGCACGAACTTGTCGCCCTGCTTTTCCACGAAGGGCAGCGGCGCGAAGGGCGTAAGGGCTTCGGACAGCACCACCGGGCCGGAACCGGGGCCGCCACCGCCATGCGGGGTGGAGAAGGTCTTGTGCAGGTTGATGTGCATCGCGTCGACGCCCAGGTCGCCGGGGCGGACCCGGCCGACGATGGCGTTGAAGTTCGCGCCGTCGCAATAGACGAAGGCTCCGGCGGCGTGCACCGCGTCGGAGATGGTCTTCATGTCGCGTTCGAACAGGCCGCAGGTGTTGGGATTGGTGATCATCACCGCCGCGACATCGGGACCGAGACGGGCCTTGAGCGCTTCCAGATCCACGCGGCCATCGGGGGTCGCGGGAATATCCTCCACCTTATACCCGCAGAAGGCGGCGGTGGCGGGGTTGGTGCCATGCGCGCTTTCGGGGACGAGGATGACGCTGCGCGCATCGCCGCGCGCTTCCAGAGCGGCGCGGATCGCGAGCAGACCGCACAGTTCGCCATGGGCGCCCGCCTTGGGCGACATGGCAACCGAGTGCATGCCGGTCAGCGTCACCAGCCAGGCGGCGAGTTCATGGATGACGGCCAGCGCACCCTGCACGGTGGACTGCGGCTGAAGCGGGTGGATGTCGGCGAAACCGGGCATCCGCGCGACCTTTTCATTGAGGCGCGGGTTGTGCTTCATGGTGCAGCTGCCCAGCGGGAACAGGCCAAGGTCGATGGCGTAATTCTGGCGCGACAGGCGGGTGTAATGGCGCACCGTTTCCTGTTCGGACAGGCCGGGCAGGCCGATGCCGTCGGTGCGGGCGAGATTGCCGAGACGGCTGGCGACCTTTGGCGCGTCGGCGAAATCGACGCCGGTGGTGTCGGTCGAGCCGATCTCGAAGATCAGGGCTTCTTCCAGCATCAGCGCGCGATTGCCGGTGGCGGTTTGCGGGGCCATATGGGCTTCCTTGACGGCTTGCGGCGCGGTTGGGCGACCTTCCTTGAGCATGGTCATGCCGCGATCTCCTGATTCCAGTTTCCGTTCGTTTCGAGCGAAGTCGAGAAACGATAGGCGTGTGCTTGCGGCTTCTCGACTACGCTCGAAGCGAACGGGATGAGGGTGAACATGGTCATGCCAGTTCCTCCTCAAGCGCGGCGGCAAGGGTTTCGATATCCTCCGCCGTGACGGTTTCGGTCACGGCGACGACGAGGCCGTTGCCGATCTGCGGCGCGTCCGGGAACAGGCGGCCCAGTGAGACGCCTGCCAAGATGCCCTTGTCGGCGAGGGTGCGGACGACGTCGCGCGCATCCCTCGTCAGGACCAGCGTGAATTCGTTGAAGAAGCTGTCGTTGAGCAGCGTCACGCCCGGCACCTTCGCCAGACGGTCGGCGGCCTGGACGGCGAGGCCGTGGTTCAGGGTGGCCAGTTTGCGCAGGCCGCGTTCGCCCAGCAAGGTCATGTGGATGCTGAAGGCCAGCGCGCACAGACCCGAGTTGGTGCAGATGTTCGACGTGGCTTTCTCACGGCGGATATGCTGCTCGCGGGTGGAGAGGGTCAGCACGAAGCCGCGCTTGCCCGCTGCGTCGACGGTTTCACCGCAGAGGCGGCCCGGCATCTGGCGGACATATTTCTGCTTGCAGCCGAACAGGCCCAGATAGGGGCCGCCAAATTGGAGGCCGACGCCGATCGACTGGCCTTCGCCCACGACGATGTCCGCGCC
>JAGVJS010000142.1 GCA_020051025.1 Sphingobium sp.
ACTCCGGTCAAGCGCCCCGAGCCGGCCAAGCCCGACCGCGCCAAGAAGGGCGACGACAATCGCCGCCAGTCCGGCAAGCTGACCGTCACCAAGGCACTGGCCGATGACGACAGCGCCCGCGCCCGTTCGCTCGCCGCACTGAAGCGTGCGCGTGAGAAGGAGCGTCGCGCCCATTATGCCGGCGGCGCCCAGCCGCGCGACAAGCAGGTCCGTGACGTCGTGGTGCCCGAAAGCATCACCGTGCAGGAACTGGCCAACCGTATGGCCGAAAAGGGCGCGGATCTGGTCAAGGCCCTGTTCAAGATGGGCACGGCCGTTACGCTCAACCAGCCGATTGATCAGGATACGGCGGAACTGCTGGTCGAGGAATTCGGCCACCGCATCCAGCGCGTGTCCGACGCCGACGTCGAAATCGGCATCGAAGGTGACATCGACGCGGCCGAAACGCTGAAGCATCGTGCGCCAGTCGTGACCATCATGGGCCATGTCGACCACGGCAAGACCTCGCTGCTTGATGCGCTGCGCGGGACGGACGTTGTCGCCGGCGAGAGCGGCGGCATCACCCAGCATATCGGCGCCTATCAGGTGACGACGAAGAAGGGCGATGTCATCACCTTCCTCGACACGCCGGGTCACGAAGCCTTTTCCGAAATGCGTGCGCGTGGCGCCAATGTCACCGACATCGTCATTCTGGTGGTGGCGGCCGACGACGGCCTGATGCCCCAGACGATCGAGGCCATCAACCATACCAAGGCCGCCGGCGTACCGATGATCGTCGCGATCAACAAGAGCGACAAGCCCGAAGCCAATCCGCAGAAGGTGCGCGAGCGCCTGCTGGAGCATGAGATCGTGGTCGAAGACATGGGCGGCGACGTCCAGGATGTCGAAGTGTCCGCACTCAAGAAGACGGGTCTGGATGAACTGATCGAAAAGATCCTGCTTCAGGCCGAAGTCATGGAGCTGACCGCCAACCCCGATCGCGCCGCCGAAGGCAATGTGATCGAGGCGCAACTGGACAAGGGCCGTGGCGCCGTCGCCACCGTGCTGGTGCGCAAGGGGACGCTGAAGATCGGCGACACCTTCGTCATCGGTTCAGAAAGCGGCAAGGTGCGCGCGCTCGTCAATGACAAGGGCCAGCAGGTGAAGGTCGCAGGGCCTTCGTCGCCGGTCGAGGTGCTGGGTCTGTCGGGCGTGCCCAAGGCCGGCGATCAACTGACCGTCGTGGAAAATGAAGCCCGTGCCCGCGAAGTCGCCGCGTACCGTCAGGAACAGGCGACCAAGAAGCGCACGACCAGCGCGCCCACCAGTTTCGAACATATGTTCTCGGCGCTGAACACCACCGTCATCGAATATCCGGTAGTGGTGAAGGGCGACGTGCAGGGATCGGTCGAAGCGATCGTGTCGTCGCTCAACAAGATTTCGACCGACGAGATCAAGGTGCGCATCCTGCATTCGGGTGTTGGCGCGATCACCGAAAGCGACGTCACGCTGGCCGCTGCCAGCCGCGCGCCGCTGATCGGCTTCAACGTCCGTCCCAACGCCAAGGCGCGTCAGCTGGCGGAGCGCGAGAAGATTTCGCTGCGCTATTATGACGTGATCTACGACCTTCTTGAGGAAGTCCGTGGCGAAATGGCGGGCCAGCTGGCGCCCGAGCGCATCGAAACGATCGTGGGTCGGGCCGAAGTGCTTCAGGTGTTCCCGGCGGGCAAGAAGGACAAGGCAGCTGGTCTGCTCGTCCTGGACGGCATCATCCGCAAGGGCCTGTCGGCGCGTCTCACCCGTGCAGACGTCATCGTGTCGCGCACCAACATCGCTTCGCTGCGTCGCTTCAAGGACGATGTGTCCGAAGTGCGCGCCGGCATGGAGTGTGGTGCCGTGCTTCAGGACACGAACGACATCAAGCCCGGCGATACGCTGGAACTGTTTGAGGTCGAAGAGCGTCAGCGCACACTGTAACGGGAAAGTGCGTCACCCCAGCGAAAGCTGGGGTCTCGTGCGATCCTGGCTCTGCCATCGCCTGAGACCCCAGCCTGCGCTGGGGTGACGAGGATAATTTATGGCTCAACAACAATCCGAAGGCCCATCCGTCCGCCTGCTCCGTGTGGGCGAACAGGTGCGCCATGTCCTTTCCGACATTCTCCAGCGCGGTGACGTGCATGACGATGTGCTGGCCAAGCATGTGGTCAGCGTCACCGAAGTGCGCATGTCGCCCGACCTGCGCCACGCGACCGTGTTCATCAAGTCGCTGCTGGGGCAGGATGAGGAGGCGGTGCTGAAGGCGCTGCGTACCAATACGGCCTATCTTCAGCGCGAAGTCGCGCATCGCATCGCGCTCAAATATGCCGCGAAGCTGAAATTCCTGGCCGACGAGAGTTTCGACGAGGGCAGTCATATCGACAAGCTGCTGCGCGACCCCAAGGTCGCCCGCGACCTGAAGCCGGACGAGGGCGAAGATTGACTTCGCTGATGGTAAGACGCATCTTACCATTATGAACGCCAAGACCACATTGTCGGCAAAAGGGCAGGTCGTCATCCCCAAGGATGTGCGTGACCAGCTTGGCCTCGCGCCGGGGCAGGTGCTGGACGTGGTGCCGATGGGCGGCGGGGTATTGCTGCGGCCCCGGCACAAGAAGTCTGGCCGCAGCTTTGATGAAATCATGAAGGGCATCAGGGCACGTATCGTCTATAAAGGACCGTCCGTCAGTATCGAAGAGATGAACGAAACTATCGCCGAACATTGGGCACTCAGCGGGGACCGGGGCGACTGGTGAAGGCCGTCGATACCAATATTCTCGCCAGAGCGATGGTGAGAGATGATGCCGGCCAGGCCAGTGTTGCGGACGAAGTTCTGGCGAATGGCGCCTATGTGCCGTTGACGGTATTTCTCGAAACGGCATGGTTGCTGACCAGCCGTTATCGGCAATCTCGCTCTGTCGTTGCGGATACGCTGATGGACATACTGGATTTACCCCATGTTTCTGTTGAGGAAACAGATACGGTCCGCTGGGCGATTGACTGTTTTCGGCAGGGGGCCGATATTGCGGATGCCCTTCATATCGTCGCGTCCACTCGTGCGGACAGCTTCGTCACTTTTGATCGTGGCGTTGCCAGAAAACTCACTGACGCTCCTTTGACGATCGAGGTTTTGAAATGAGACGTGCGATTTGGGCCAGCATTTTTATCAGCGCAATGGTCGCCACGCCCGCCCTCGCCAAAGCGCCCGCCATCCACCCCGCCGTCATCGCTGATCCAAAGCCTGACGTGGCCTATCCCGCCGGCATGAGCGCCTTCGTCATCCCGGTCGAGGATGGGGCGATGAATGCGGTGATGTACACCGCAGCCGGCGCGGGCCTGCATCCCACATTGCTGCTGCTCCATGGCTTTCCGGGCAATGAGCAGAATCTGGACCTGGCGCAGGCGGCGCGGCGGGCCGGATGGAATGTGCTGACGCTGCACTATCGCGGGTCGTGGGGCAGCCCCGGCACCTTCTCCTTCGGCCATGCGTCGGAAGATGGCTTTGCCGCGCTCCAATATCTGCAACAGCCCTCGGTCGTGGCGAAATATCGGATCGACACCAGCGCCATCGTGGTCGCGGGGCATAGCATGGGCGGCTTCATGGCCGCCGATGCCGCCGCCGCCGATCCGCGTGTCGCGGGCCTGTTTCTGATCGACCCCTGGGATCCGGCCCAGACCGTCGCGTCGCTCGCCACGCCGGAAGGCGAGGCGGGCTGGAAGGCTGAGGTGGCGGGCGACCTGCCGC
>JAGVJS010000235.1 GCA_020051025.1 Sphingobium sp.
GCCGGCCCCGGCGGCCGGCTGCGCGAGAGCTTCGAACTGGTCTATCTGTCCGGTTGGGCACCGAGCCCCGATCAGCCGAAGCCGGCAAAGCGCGGCAGCGCCACGGCATCGCTGGCTGATGCGTTGAAGAGTAAGCCATAACGCCCCTGTTACATCATGCCGCGCATGCAAGACGGAAATGGTGGATCGCGCTTCCGCCAGGCAGCCCAGCGGCGTTTCGCGCATTACCCTATGGACTTGGTAACCTTTATCCCTGTAAGAGCACGGCATCATGACGCGGCACAGCGCCCTTCTCCTGCTTCGACTTACGCGCCCTTAGGCGCGCGATTTCGCTTGGGGTCGACAGGCCCGGCAAGCCACGGCGTCTAAGGGTCCAGAAGAGAACCCCGAAATGACCACCCTGCAGCAGGAGCAGGTTCCGTGACCAAGACCATCAAGATTTTCGACACCACTTTGCGCGACGGCGAGCAATCTCCCGGCTGCTCGATGAACCTTGAAGAGAAATTGCAGGTCGCCGCCCAGTTGGAGACGATGGGCGTCGACATTATCGAGGCCGGCTTCGCCATCGCCTCGCCCGGGGATTTCGAAGCGGTTTCCGAGGTCGCCCGCCAGTGCAAGACGGCGACCGTGGCCAGCCTGGCCCGCGCCGCCAATGCCGATATCGAGCGTGCGTGGGAAGCCGTGCAGCACGCGGTCAGCCCGCGCATCCATACCTTCATCGCCACATCGCCGCTGCACATGCGGGTCAAGCTGAACAAGTCCCCGGATGAGGTATTGGAGGCGATCGACCGCACCGTGCGGCTGGCGAGCAGCCTGTGCCCCGACGTCGAATGGTCGGCCGAGGATGCGACCCGCACCGATCCCGATTTCCTGTGCCGCGCGGTCGAAATAGCGATTGCGGCCGGCGCGCGGACGATCAACCTGCCCGATACGGTGGGCTATGCGACCCCGCAAACCTATGGCGCGATGTTCGCCGACGTGATCAATCGCGTGCCCAACGCCGATCTGGCGACCTTCTCGACCCATTGCCACAATGACCTCGGCCTGGCCGTCGCCAATACGCTGGCGGCGGTGCTCAACGGTGCGGGGCAGGTCGAATCGACGATCAACGGCATCGGCGAGCGCGCCGGCAACGCCGCGCTCGAGGAGATCGCGATGGCGCTGAAGGTCCGGCAGGACGTGATGCCCTACAGCACCCGCATCGTCTCCACCGAAATCACCCGCGCCTCGCGGCTGATCTCGGGCATCACCGGTTTCCAGGTCCAGCCCAACAAGGCGATCGTCGGCGCCAATGCCTTCGCGCATGAAAGCGGCATCCACCAGGACGGTATGATCAAGGACTCCTCGACCTATGAGATCATGACGCCGGAGAGCGTGGGCGTGACCCACAGCAATCTGGTGATGGGCAAGCATTCGGGTCGCGCCGCCTTCCGCCAGAAGCTGGAAGAGCTGGGCTATGTTCTGGGCGACAATGCTTTCCAGGACGCCTTCGGCCGCTTCAAGCAACTCGCCGACGCCAAGAAGGCGGTGTATGACGAGGACATCGTCGCGCTGGTGGATGACGAGGTGCTGCGCGGGCATGATGCGATCCAGGTCAAGGAAGTCGAGGTTTATTGCGGCTCCAATGGCCCGCAGCGCGCTATCCTGACCCTGGAGATCGACGGCGAAGACAGGACGGTGACGACGCGGGGCAACGGCCCTGTCGACGCGCTGTTCAAGGCCGTCCGGCTGATCGTGCCGCATGACAGCGCGGTGATGGAGCGCTACGAGGTCAACGCCGTCACCGGCGGCACCGACGCGCAGGCCGAGGTTTCGGTGCTGCTCTCCGAAAATGGCCGCACCACGCGTGGGCGCGGCGCGCACCAGGACACGATGGTCGCTTCGGTCCGCGCCTATGTGAACGCGCTCAACAAGATGATGGTGAAGCGGGGCCGCGCTCCGCTGGATGCGCAAGCGGGCTGATCGGCCAACCGGCCCCATCGGCGAATGGGGAATGTCAGGCGGGTATCCGGGGTGCAGGGTCGTACTTGCCGCCTGATGCCGCGCCACCCCCATCGCCTGCCGCCCGCGCCAGGGAGGAGCGGAGTTCGCATGCCATCATCGTCCCATCCGCCCCATTCCGCCCGCTGGCTGCTCATCGGCTTCGCGCTTTCCGCGATCGGGGCGATGCTGCTGGCGATCAAGGGCGTGCTGATCAAGCTGATCTACGTCTATCCGATCGATGCGACGGCGTTGCTCGGCGTGCGAATGATGCTGTCGGCGCCGGTGTTCCTGGCTGTCGGACTGATCGAATGGCGTCGCCGCCCGTTGGCGCAGCGCCCCGTCGGGAAGGAGATCGTCCTCGCCGCGCTGGTCGGCATATTGGGCTATCATGTCTCATCCTGGCTCGATTTCGTGGCGCTTGTGCATCTTGAGGCGCAGACCGAACGGCTGATCCTCTTCACCTACCCGTTCATGGTCATCCTGTTCGGCCGCCTGTTGTTTCGTCACCGGCTCCGCGCCCATGCGCTGGCCAGCGCCGGGCTGAGCTATGCGGGCCTGGCCGTGATGTTCGGGGCCGATCC